>JBBAAG010000057.1 GCA_041658405.1 Elusimicrobiota bacterium | reverse complement strand
CTGTTTCGTTCACCCCTAAAGACGCCCAAACCGACTGATCTGCCTGAGTACTCCACTTAATAGTACCAGATGCAGCGTCTACGCAATATAGTCCAGCTGACGTCAACCCGGACCGCATGGCACCAACGCCAAAAATATACCCGTTTGAAACAACAATATCGGCATTAGCAGGGGCGTAATAAAAACTTGATGCAGCTAAAGTGTCCCATTTCTTTATACCATCCGAAGATACTGATTGAATGTACCCTGACCACCCGCTGAAATATATCGCGTTGTTAAACACTGCCGGTGTACTAACAATTTCTTTATGTCCCTGTGCTCCTCCGCCTCCATGTGATGTATACTTCCCTCTATATTTCCATTTAAGCATTCCGTCAGATAAATTTATTGCGTATAAATACCCGTCTATTGCACCAAAATATAGAGTACCGCTATCAATTTTAGGTGTGCAGTAAATTGAACTAGGTGAATCAGGATAGCCTAAAGAAACCTCGTTCCCATCATCATCGGGGACTGTATATCGCCATTTAAGACTGCCATTGTTTCTATTTAATGCGAACAAATTGCCATTATAGGAACCAAAGTATACCGTACTACTATCCACAACAGGCCCCGACATTTCTTCGTTAACATTTCCGTATACACTTTTGTCAAACCTCCACAACTCGTTGCCGTTTGTGTCAAAACAATAAAAAATATTGCCGTACGGATTCACAAATATTTGGTTATTATCAACCGCAATATCTGCCTGAATATCCGCACCGATATCTTTTCTCCATCGCGTGGCCATAGCATAATTATCAGAGCTTTCTGTACGAACACTTACATTTACCCACACTGATTTGTACCAAACATTCCCATCAGAAGTATCAAACCTTACTTTAATTCTATGTATCCCGTTTATTTGATACCATGGATTGCTTATTGTTCGACTGCACGCCGTATCAAATGCAGCAAGTTCATTCGCAATATTTATGTTTGCAGTTGCAGTCGCTACTGACGAACTTAATTTAACTAATGACATCTGTTTAAAATATGAAAGACTGTAGTGACCTGTATCTGTTGGGCATCCTCCGTCATCAATTTGATAATACGCTGCTGTTATAGTTGATGAATGTCCCTGATAAAGCTCAATTTTGGCTTCAATTGCACAAGTTGTTCTAGATACGTTTGAATCATTTAGTGGTGAAATATACGTTATTTTAGGATATCTAGGTTGTGGTAAATTTGTTATATTTCTCGAAATCCCGGATGAACCGTATAATGTATAATCGCTTACTTCTATGTTACTAGAAGAAATACTTACTGATCCAACTCCGCCATATGTACCATTACCTTCATCATCCATAACTCCGTTAAACGAAAATGTTGGAATTCTATCATTTGCACTAGTAAAGTTAACTCTTGAATGAACATGGCCAACTAAATAGTAAGAGATATTATATTTTTTAAAAAGATCTGAAAGAATTCTTTCGTTATCAATCATCATTCCTTCTCCTATAGTATCTGCACGTTCATATGGTGGGTGATGAGAAAAAACTATCACTGGTCTTCCACACGTTGCAGTTATGCTGTTGTCTAACGTGTTTTTCACCCAGTTTAATGTAGTTCGAGAATAATGACCTACACCATGATTTGCTAAACTGCCACTAATTACTAAAAAATGAAATGCATTATTCACATCAAAATTTGTATCTGATGACTTGTTCCCGTTGGTATCATATATAAAACTGGCATTGGTAGGGCATATCCTTTCTCTGTAATATACCAACCCCATGCCTCGTGAAGTCTCTTGATTACCAGTTACACCATTATATACTGTAATTGAAGAATTAACTTTTTTCATGAGATTGTTATATGTATCATATTCTCGTCGTAACCCAGCTTCGATTATATCACCTGTAACAACCATAAATTTAGGCAAAGGCGATAGATTGTTAATCATCGTAATAGTATTTTGGGCAATTACATTTGTAGAACCTGCAGGATAAACTATGTGAGAATCGGTAAATATCAAAAACTGTAAATCTGCTATTAATGTGTCAGGGAATACGCATGTTGACAATAATAATAGGTTAATCGTTAATATTTTAATTTTTAGTTGCATAATTCTTTTCCAACCGTTAAGTATTGAGTAATTATAGTATTATTATACTATTATTTAACTACTTTTTTTTATTATGTCTATTTATTATTAATCTAAAGAAGTGTATCCACCGCGTATTTATGGTATAATTTGTTTATGGACAAACTTAAATTTAATGAATTATCCTTATCCCCGGAAATTCTGAAAGCCGTTTCGGCAATGGGGTTTGAAGAAACAACGCCAATACAGTCGTTGACGATACCTTTAATATCAAAAAAACTCGATGTCATAGGCCAGGCACAAACCGGTACCGGGAAAACAGCAGCGTTTGGTATTCCTATCCTTGAAACTATTAATACTAAAAACAGGAACCCGCAGGCAATAATTTTGTGTCCCACACGCGAGCTTGTTATACAGGTGACGGAAGAACTTAACCGTCTCGCAAAGTTTAAACCGTATATCCGAACGTTACCAATTTACGGAGGGCAACCCATAGGACGGCAGATATATTCTTTGCAACAGGGCGTACAGATAGTTATCGGTACACCCGGCCGTGTGATGGATCATCTGCGCCGGAATACTCTTCAACTCGGGCAAATACAAACTGTTGTACTGGATGAAGCTGATGAAATGCTGAATATGGGCTTCCGGGATGATATTGAAATCATACTAAAAGAAGTTCCAACAGAACGGCAGACGGTATGTTTCTCCGCAACAATGCCAAAAGCGTTCATTAACCTAACTTCAAAATATATGAAAAACCCTAAACTGGTACAGATCGTTCATGATAATAAACTTACTGTTGCAAATACCAAGCAGGTATATTACGAAATCAACGAACAAACAAAACTTGACTGTTTAATGCGGGTCATTGACTACTACAACCTCCACCTATCCCTGGTTTTTTGTAATACAAAATGGAAAGTTGATGATCTTATATCCCAGCTTCAAAGCCGGGGATATTCCGCTGATGCAATACACGGTGATATGAACCAGTCTCAGCGTAACAGGGTTATGGAAAAGTTCAGAAACAGCGCTATAGAAATCCTGGTTGCGACCGATGTTGCCGCTCGGGGGATTGATGTTGAGAATATTGAAGCCGTCTTCAACTACGATGTTCCCCAGGATGAAGAATATTATGTCCACCGTATCGGCCGTACTGGCCGTGCGGGTAAAACCGGTAAAGCATTCACTTTGGTTGCAGGAAGAGATATGTACAAATTACGTGATATCCAGAGATACGCGAATACCAAAATTATCCGTGAAAATATACCTTCGCATAAAGAAGTTGAACAAAACCAGGTTACACAACTCTTCGAAAAAGTTAGGGAGGTAATGGGTAAAGGCAAACTCACGCATTACACTACGATGCTGGAAACATTGATCAACAATAATACAACGTCACTGGAAATTGCCGGTGCACTGCTAAAACTCTTAATTGAAAAACAAGTGGAAAAACAAACGGTTAGTATCCCAGAAAAAACTGAACTCAGGCAGGAACCGCGAAGGCATAACCGTCCTGAACGCCAACAACAACGCCGGCATACCAACAACCGTGATAGCGGGCACGGAGTGTTTCCTCCCAGTGGACGGCCTAGAAGAAAGCATTGGCGCGATAGGTACTGATCATGAAAAATAAACTTAACATTATGGCAGTAGTATGCCACCCGGCAGATGCGATTGACGGTGCGGGCGGTACGTTATGCAAACACGCTTTACGCGGAGATAATGTTTCCGTTGTTGTTTGCACACATGGAGTTGATACCCATGATTTAAAACGTAACGACCTTTTGCGGTTCGGCGAGAAAAGCGGCCTCCATAAAACTAAAACCGGCAGCGATAAAAAACAAGCAATCGGGCGGAAGGAAAAAGAAGTAGTTAAAGGAATGAAACTCCTCGGGGTAACCGATGTACGGTTTCTGCGTTTTCCTGACGAACTCTTGACTGTAACTACTGACCTTATTATCGCGATTGCAAAAGAAATGGCGGATATTCAACCGCATTTACTGATACTCCACAACCCGACAGAAGAGTTAGGAATCGCGGATGTAGGACATGCGGATACCGCAGTTTCTGCGCTTAAAGCGCGGTACCTTGCGAATACCGGGCAATATCTCAAAAAACCCGCAGGACGAATATTTCCCGCACAAACGTTTTTTATGGTTATGAACGGACAAACTTCGTGCCTCACAACAGAAGGTGAACGGTATGGCAATGTGTTAGTAGACATTACCTCAGTCATTGACCGTAAAGTTGCTGCAATGGATTGTTTAGAAAGCCAGTATTATCCTGGTGAACTCGGACGGAAATGCATAGAAACTGTTAACGGCCGGATGGGGTTGCATAACAGAATGTCCTATGCTGAAGCGTTTCAGTCACACAAGCCCGATGGGTATGAGTACTTACCCGCAAATCCGCACCGTATGTGGATTGCGGAAACGCCGGCTGGGTCACAGATGAAGCGCTTAAAAATAATGATTAGGAAATAAACTAACCTTTCTTTTTCTTTTTTACGGTTTTCACTTTTCCGGACCACTTTGGCGGGATCATTTGTTGCTCCCAGTTTGTATATAACGCATATAGTTTATTGACTATATCAGGATTAGCTGCAGCAACATCATTTTCCTCCCCAAGGTCAATAGCGAGGTTGTATAACTCCCACTTCTGAGGATTTTTCCCAGTCGTTCCCGTACCAATACCCGTTGTTTCAAGTTTCCACTCACCTGATCGAACAGCTTTTTGCATGCCATACCGCCAGAACAGTGCATTATGAGGACTACTATTTTTCTGTGCGGTAATATATGGCATAAGATTCACTCCGTCTAACTCGACGGGGATATCTATTCCTGCAGCGGAGAGGACTGTTGGTACAATATCCAACGATATCACTGGTTCATTATATATTTTCCCTGCAGTAAGTTTACCCGGCCATTTTATCATAAACGGTACGCGTATCCCGCCTTCCAAAACATTGCCTTTATACCCGCGGAAAGGAAGGTTACTCGAAGTATTTGCTAAAGTCGGCCCACCGTTGTCACTGATAAATATTACAATCGTATCATTCTCAAGCCCGTACTTTTTCAGGGTGGCCAGGATATACCCGATATTATCATCCAATGACGTGAGCATAGCTGCGTGCTGGCGCCGTTTAGGGTCTGTAATATTATTAAACTTACTAAGATACTCCGGTGTTGTTTGTAACGGTAAATGCACAGCGTTATACGGGAGATACAAAAAAAACGGGGTTTTACCCACCGCGTTATTGTCAATAAACTTCACAGCTTCACGTGTGAATACATCTGTGGTATACCCATCTTCAACCGGTGTGTTGCCGTTATAAATATTATTATACCCTTCTTCACTCGTGATTTTGTAGTTCATATACATATGCGCCCCGCCGAGAAAACCAAAGAAGTTGTCAAAACCGCGTTGCAACGGCCGATGAGCGTCCTTCCGTCCAAGATGCCATTTTCCGAATATGCCGGTAACATACCCCGCGGGTTTTAATTGTTCCGCTAACGTTTTCTCGGTTAGTACCAAATTCCCGGATTCTACTGCCGTGCCTGGGTTAAACTCATGCCCAAACCGTTGTTGGTATCGTCCTGTTATGAACCCTGCACGGCTGGGAGAACAGACCGGGCATGAAACGTACCCGTTGGTAAACCTCACCCCGTCTTTTGCGATACTATCAATATTCGGTGTTGCGATATCATGGCATTCCTGGATACTAAGCCCGTTATACCCTAGGTCATCAGCTACTATAAGAACAACATTTGGTTTTTTTGCGTCCGCAGAACGCATAAACGTTACCACTGTCACCGAAGACAGTAATATCCGTAAAACTACTTTTTGTTTGCCTACCATTTTTAGGTTCTCCCCCCCCCCGTTATTTCTTAATGATATGTTAATAATATCCTTAAATATAGAAGTCAGCAATATTATATAATACAACACATCGGTTATACGTTTAAATATGGTTTTGTTTATTAAAGGACTGTTGTTGTGCTAAAAAAACTTAGAAAAAATAATCAACTAAAAAAAGGACAGAATATTTTACCGGTAATGGTGAGTGAAGCTGTGAAACAGCAGTTTCCCAATGAAACTATTATTATATCAGCGCTTACCGATTTATTATTTGACGCGACATACGGCAAAGAATGGGTTGTATTAACCTCAACCCGGGTTTTAATTTATACACAGACAGGGGATGAAGAGCTTGAAAGCTATAGTCTCCGCACAGAATATGCGCTCTCAACACTCGCTGATGCAAAAGCTGAGAATACAGTTGGCGGCGGGATTCTTGAACTCATCACTCCGGACGGTGAAACCCTGCGTGCAGCGTTGTACTCGAATACGCATGCAAGACGGTTTGCCAGGTTAGCACACTCAATCCAGTCCAAGGTACAAAAAAAAGATAGTAAACAAAATGTTGTTCCTGAAGAACATACAAAGTATTGTGAAACCTGCGGATTTCCCATACCTGAAGGAATGGAAAGCTGTCCTGCATGCTCGAAAAAAGGACGTACGTTTACACGATTACTTGAGTTTTCCAGGCCGTACACCAAAAGTTTATGGGTTGTATTGTTAGTAATGATACTTTCCACTCTCTGCGGATTAGTTGCACCGTATACTAGCAAAATTTTAGTGGATGACGTATTGAAACCCATGAAAAATGAGTGGATGCTTGCTCCATTGGCGTTAGCATTACTCATTTCATATATCGGCCAAAACTTTTTGAGTGCGTTACATGGACAGCTGGTCGCAATACTCGGGCATAAAGTTGTGTATGACGTACGGACACAGCTTTACGCACGGCTGCAGGAACTATCATTATCTTTTTATGATAAGAAACAAACCGGTTCATTAATGGCGCGGGTGAACCAGGATACTAACGAAGTTGGGCAATTGTTAGTCGACTGGTTACCAATAACTACAGAAAGTATATTGACAATTATCGGTATCGGATTTTTTTTGTGCAAACTTAGCTGGAAACTAACTGTCATAATAATTATTCCTATTATAATCACCATCTGGTTTTTTAAATCAATCTGGCCTAAGGTACGGGTATATTTCCATCGTTACCTCGAAACCCGCGCTAAAATAAGTGCGTTGGTTAGCGATACGCTCTCCGGCGTACGGGTGGTCAAAGCATTTGGGCAGGAGAAAGCTGAACTCCAGAAGTTTGACGAAAAAAATATTGATTTTCGCGATGCCGGTATTTTATTAGAAAAAAAATGGGCAATCTACCACCCAATTTCGCATTTATTAATCATGCTGGGCAGCGTGATTGTATGGTATGTCGGGGGTAAGTTTATTTTCGCGCAGGAAATGACACTGGGTGATGTAATTGCGTACTCCGGATACTTAAGCATGTTTTACCGCCCTGTACAAACTCTTACGCGAATGGCAAATACGGTAGTAAACACGCTCAGTGCGGGAGAACGGATTTTTGATATTATTGAAACCGAACCCGAGATCAAAGACGCGCCTGATGCTGTAGAAGTCAATGATCTGAAAGGCGAAATTGAGTTCCGGAATGTTACATTTGGATACAACAAATTTAAACCCGTTATAACCAACCTGTCACTCAAGATCGCGCCGAATGAGATTGTTGGGTTAGCCGGGCATAGCGGCGCAGGTAAAAGTACGATTATCAACCTTATCTGCCGGCTGTACGATACCGACGCAGGAACAATTTTTATTGACGGCCATGACGTAAAAAAGATTAAGTATGCAGATTTCAGGAAACACGTAGGTATTGTATTGCAAGAACCCTATCTCTTCAGTGGAACAATCGCAGAAAATATTTTGTATGCCAAACCAAACGCCAGCCGCAACGACATTATCCGTGCGGCAAAGATCGCAAATGCTCATGATTTTATTATAAAAAAACCGGATGGTTACGACACCAACGTCGGTGAACGCGGGGTACGTTTATCCGTTGGCGAAAAACAGCGTATCTCAATCGCCCGAGCAGTACTCTCCAGCCCAAGGATTCTTATTCTGGATGAAGCAACATCATCCGTTGACCTTGAAACTGAAAGAGATATTCAGGAAGCACTAGAACGTTTAGTCACCGGCAGGACAACTGTAGTTATAGCCCACAGGTTATCAACCCTGCGTAACTGCCACAGGCTGTTAGTTATTGAGGAAGGCAAGAATATTGAGATTGGCACATATCAAGAGTTAATTGAAAAAAACGGCGCGTTTTATAAACTAGTAAAATTACAGGAGCAGTTATCACAGATTAGGAGAGTATAACACTTATATGACAGAAGACATGGACAGATATACACAGTATATAATTGACCCTGCAAAAGTAAAGTTTTACCGTAATGCCAATGACACTGGCGGGTTAGCAATGGAACTCATAGGTTCTGATGGTATAAAAGAAGTGTATCCTATCATCCGCCCGGTACGCGTATTCCCTATCACCGCACCGGAAGAGTATATTTCAATCTGCGATAAAGGAAACAAAGAAATCGGTATACTACAAAAATTAAGCGTATTATCTGCGGACCAGCAAAAACTTATCCGCCACGAGTTGTGGTTAAGATACGTAATGCCGGTAGTAACAGAAATTGTGGATATTGAAAAAGGGCCGAACGCATTCCGGTGGGAAATTATTACCAACCGCGGAAAAAAGGTTTTGTACGTTAAAGAACGCAATGAGCAGCTTACATTTATCGGGCGGTTCCGTATAATAATTAACGACGTAGAAAATTGCCGGTATGATATCACGGACTACCGCAAATTATCCAAACATTCGTTATTAGAACTTGAAAAAGTTATTTAAATTACATAAGGGGGGATTGCAGTGGCTGAACCGGATTTTGAGAAGAGTGTTATTGACGTAATAAAATCACGGATTTCGTTTCGTAGTTATGAAAACCAACCTTTGAATCCCGACTTACAAAAACAAATTGAAAACCTTATTCCGGCTTGTGTCTCATCCCTCCCTTTTGGTAATGAAATAGTGTTGAAACTAATAAATTCTACTGAAATTGATATTAAAATTTCAATAATGGGGACATACGGAATGATTACCGGCGCGCAAACTTATATTGCAGGAAAAGTAAAGAAATCGCAACGCGGGCTTGAAGATTTTGGGTACGCGATGGAAAAACTTATAATTCACCTTACTGATATAAACTTAGGTACATGCTGGCTTGGCGGGTCGTTTAACCGGCATGATTTTGTTAAGTTGTTAGACGTACAAACTACCGAACTTATCCCCGCTATTACACCGGTTGGAGTTGTGGTAGACGACCTCCGGCATAAGGCATTACGTAAAATGTTCGGCTCGCGTAACCGTAAACCGTGGAATGAATTGTTTTATGATAAAACGTTTAATACAGCATTCACAAAAGACGTTGATGCCGGGGAGTACGCTGTACCGTTTGAGATGGTTCGCATTGCACCGTCAGCGTCCAACCGTCAGCCGTGGAGGTTAGTCAAAGACGGGAAGGATGTACACTTTTTTATTGAACGCCTGCCTAGTTACCAGGCAATGCTGAAAGTCCTGGGAGTAGATTTGCAGAGAGTAGATCTCGGCATTGCGATGGCACATTTTACGCTCACCTGTAGTGCGGTAAGTATCAGCGGAGGATGGCAGGTATTAGAACGCTGCCCGGTACTAACACTACCTCCGAATACGGAATATATTACATCATGGATAAAGAGATAGTATTTGAGAGGAATATACTTTTTATGTACAAGTTTAGACCGTCTATTATTAACACATTGATTTTTGCATTTTTTGCCACTACGACTCTTCCAGCTATCAACGCTGCAATGGTTTCCAACGATCCCGAAATTTATGCGGAACAACCTTCCGATTTTGACGTAACAGTCTCCAGCCCGGATTTTACGAAAAGTAAATATAAAGCATTACGCTGGGTTAATCCCAGAACTGACGATAACTGTCAAATGAAAGTCTGTGGGCTCGCGTGGTTTGATAAACAAAAAACCTATCACCGTATGCCAACAGACCCAAAATACAACCTCCCCTCTGCGGTGGTTAACCGTGCAACATTTGGTTCGGGGACACAAGTACGGTTCCGCACAGATAGCCGCAAACTTGTCGTCAGGGTGAGGCTAAACCGCCTCGCAACGAATCCACAGATGGCATACTCCGGGCAAAACGGCGTGGACTGCTACTTTGGAACACCGGGTACTACAGAGAAAGAAGGGATGCAGTTTATCAGTACCGCGCGGTTTGGCATAAAAAACACGTGGTATGAAAGCGTGATGTACGAACTTAAAGAATCCAAACTCCGGGATGTAACTCTGTACTTACCAATCTCAACGCATGTAGAAGATTTTATGGTTGGGCTTGACTCTACCGCAGTGATAGAACCGCCTTTACCATACGACAGTAATAAACAAATTGTTTTCTACGGCACATCTATTACCCAAGGGCATAACGTTTCACGTCCCGGGATGACATTCACCAGTATTCTCAGCCGGAGGATTAACTACGAAATTATTAATGTTGGCTTTGGCGGCAGCGGGAAAGGCGAACCAGAAGTCGCGCATGCGCTTGCTGAAATCTCACCCGTTGCGATGTACGTACTGGACTATGAACGTAATGTCGGTACGGTGGAAAGTTACCAAAAAACATTACCTGAATTTATCAATATTCTCCGTACAGCACATAAGGATATACCCATTATTGTGACTTCCTGCCCAAAAGTACCTAAGGATTATGTTAACGGTACAGCCGCACCGTTAGCTACAAAAAAACGCGAGTTTGGTATCTCGCATATAAAAGAGTTACAGAACGCTGGTGATAAGTTTATCTGGTTTGTCGACGGAATGACATATTTTGGTAATTCCGCTGCTGACTGTACAACAGATGGGTTACACCCCAACGATTACGGGTCTGTACGCATAGCTGATGTTTTGTGCCCGGAGATCAAACGTGTATTGGATTTGAAATAAACCTTATTTCCCGAGGTCAGTGCTGATATCCACCAACATTTTTATCCCGGGGTTAGGTGATGGCTTACCAATCGATGCGTATAATGACGCTACATCTTTCAACGGTACACGTTTAGATATTAACTCAGTATTATGTATTTTCCCGGTATCAATAAGTTCGATAGCTTTAACATAATCTTTCCTGGTATACATCAACGTCCCCACAATTTCAAACTCGCGGTCCTGTACCCATGACATATTAACCGGTACTTTACCGGGATACACACCGACAACAACAATCCTTGCGCCTTTCCTCGCGGTGAGGATACAACTGTCAAACGAAAATTCGTTACCCACACAATCAAACGCAAGGGTTACCGGGTTTTGGATACCGTACTTATCCTTCATCCAATTGGTAAGGGTAACAGTTTTGATGTTAACCCCGTATTTTGCGCCAAGTTTTTTTGCTAGTTCCAAACGTGAATCTATGGTGTCAGTAATTACAATCTCCCGTGCGCCAAACGCTACAGCGGTCTGTAATACCATCAACCCGATAGTTCCTGCACCGGTGATAAGCACACACGCAGAGGGGGCTGCTAAATTTTCAATCCCTGCTCGGATAACCGTATGTACCGCCACAGCAGCGGGTTCTATGAATACCGCCTGGTCGTGTGTCATAGTGTCCGGGATTTTGACGACACGATCAGCAGGGACTCTAAGATACTCCGCGAATGCGCCGTCTATCTGGCACCCTATAACTTTTAGGTTGTCACATATATTATACCGTCCTGCCCGGCATTGCGGGCACGTACCGCATACTATAGACGGTTCAATTGTTACACGCTCACCGGGTTTCAATCCTGTGACCCCGTCACCAAGTTCGTGTATTACACCGCTCATCTCATGCCCGGGTACTATCGGCGGGGTGATAAACGGATGCTTCCCGGTAAACGCATGGATGTCAGACCCGCAGATACCGCAAATAATTACTTTTAAGACAACCTCGCCTTTCCCAGCATGCGGGACTGGAACGTCTTCCACCACAATTTTATTGTACTCCACAACCTTTGCCTGTAGCATAATGTGTGTAATCCCTTTCTTATTACGTTATTTCTTTTTTAATACACAAGTTATTGAGTTACCGTTATTCCTGCTGAATAACGTACAGGAAATAATGTTTTCTGTTAAGTACTTACGCTCCTGCAGGGTTAAATACTTGCTTTCAATAATCCCTGACTCTGTATACTTCTTTATCATAGTCAACGTTGTATTTTTCTTTTCTTCATCCACGCCATCCGACTCGGAACCGGTAAGAGATGTATGAACATCTTCAATTATATAATACCCCCCGGACTTAATTTGTTTGAACAAGTACCCGAAACTTACCTGCTGTTGCCCCATAGTATGCCCGCCATCGTCCAGAATAAGGTCATACCCGCTGCCGTACTTATTAACAAACCCTTTAAGTTGTTCACGGTCTTCCTGGTCCGCTACAAACGTTTTTATTCTGTCAGAATCCATAAATGAACAATCTTCTATATCAATTCCATATATTGTGGCGGAACTAAAGTAATCACGAAACATTTTTAACGATGCACCTGCGGCGATACCGATCTCACAGATTTTTTGCGCAGATGTTTTTATAGGCAAAAAAATATCATAATAAAATTCTGTGTAATTATGGTACTTAATATTTTCATACTCATCGCCATCCTCATTATCTGATCTCTGAATTTTTGGCCCAAACTTCGCTGCGCCTTTATCCGTACCATATTCATTCGCAAGTTCAGTAAGGTCATTTTCGTTATCTTTTTTAAATACACAAAGTATAGATTTTCCGTTGTTCCGGCTGTAAATCACGCTATAACTAATATTTTGCATTAAGTACTTAATTTCATTTTTTGTGAGGTACTCACTTTTGATCTCGCCTGTTTCAATATAGTTATATACCATCTGGAGTGTAGTATTTGTTTTCGCAGTATTAACCCCGTACTCTTCATCAGTTAAAAATGAAGTGTGGAGGTCTTCAATAACATAATATCCTCCGGGTATAACATAAGGAAATAAAAAACCAGCACTTACCTGCTGTTGACGCATTGAATGCCCGCCGTCATCAAGAATAAGATCATAATCCCCACCAAATTTATCAATAAACTTCTTCAGCTGTACACGTTCAGCCTGGTCAGCGATAAACGTTTTTATGCGTTCGGTCTCCAGGTCATTTTTATCATCGATGTCTATCCCGTAGATAGTAGCAGAGGTAAAGTAGTCCTGAAACATTTTTAGTGACGCACCATCAAGTATCCCTATCTCAAACACTTTTTCTGCATCATTTTTTAAGGGGTACAATATAAGATCGTATAATTCCGTCCTCAACTTTCCTTTATCCGTCCCATACTTATCAGCGAGGCGGGATAATTCGTTAAAATTCTGTCCTGCTTGAACATTAGCATAGGTTAGGATTAACATAAATGATACTGTGAGAACAACTGGCATACAATTGCGGTACAACATTACAACACTCCTTTTTACAACCTGACACAACATACAACTATTTATGGTTACTATCCTAATCCTACAATACCACGTTTTGTTTCAATAACTTATTACGTAACTCCGTCATATTAACTTTACGCAGGTCACAGTACTTATCTTTTATGCATAACGCCGCAGCAGTCCCTGCCGCCTGCCCTGTTGCCATACAGGTTGCCTGTACGCGGGTAGAACCCTGTGCTTCAAACGTAGCGGAGATACACCTCCCTGCCATTAACAGGTTATCAGTCTTAGACGGTACTAAACTGCGGTAGGGTATATGGTAGAACCCGCCACACCGGCGCCGTATAATATTTTTCCCGCCTAATTTATCACTTGGCATATGGAGGTCAACCGGATGGCATCCCGCTGCAATACCGTCTTTGAACTTACGGTCGGATATCACATCGTCAAGTGTGAGCGTATAATCTCCTTTTACCCGTAAACAGTCACGGATGCCTATCTGCGCAGCAACACCGAGAAGTTTTATGTCCTCGCATCCGGGAACGTTTTTCCGTAAATACTCGACCCGCGGGGCAACAAGTTTTGCAGCTGTGATTTGCGCATGAGTAAGACTTGCGGCATCAGTACCATCGAACTTGTTTATACCTGAGGGTGAGTTCACGATATACTCTCCCGAGTTCGGCCAACGGAGTAACAATAACCGCCCGATACCGTCACCGCCTTTATAAAAAACCCTGTTTTTTTTAATCTTTACATTACCTATACGGAACATCAATGTTGGCGGTTTTTGTATTTGCTTGATTATACCTGTTTTTTCGGGTGATAACTTCCCCGCGATAAGGCCGTCACCCGTAGCGTCAATCACAACCCGTGGTGTGATAATAGCCCGGCCATAAGATTCTATGGCAACACTCACAACCCGTCGTGTTTTTACTGAGGTATTCACTACCTGTGTGTATAACATCACACGCACCCCGGCTTCTTCCAACATCTTAGGTAATACAAGTTTAAGAATTTCGGTGTCCACCACAGCTACGCGTTTAACACCGCTGGCAGGACATTTATAATCGTCAGTACACTTGTTCTCACCGGGACAATTATCTACCAGTAACTGATACCCTAACGTCCCACCGTGATATTTCCGGAGTTCGTTGATAACTTCCTCAGCAATACCTTTCACTACCTGAGTATCACCACTCCAGAAACCGTACATCGGGCTGACCATTCCCATAGTTGCTAACCCGCCTAAGGTGCCATAACGTTCAACCAGTAAGGTATCAGCGCCATTCCGTGCAGCAGCTACTGCCGCAGTTACCCCGGTAACACCTCCGCCTATAACTAAAACGTCGCATGTAAATTTTTTCATGACTTTAAATTAATGATATTATTAAGCACCACCCCGACTGAAACCGCTAGGTTTAACGAGTCAATCCTGTTTCCCCCGCCGGATATTTTATATTTCTTATCAGCCTTCTCCACAACATATTCGGTTAACCCCGTAGACTCGTTACCAAAAAGATATATACTGTTTTTTGATGCTAACTTTGTCTCCTTAACATCTTCACCATCAAGGGTTAATGCGTACACAGAGTACCCGTTTTTTTTCATCTTAGCGATGTCCTCCATAATTGTTATAGATTCATACACACGGGTACGAAAGATTGAGCCCATAGTCCCGCGGACAGTTTTTTCGTTATAAACATCCACCGAATTTTCGCTGAGCATAATATTCTTTACCCCAAACCAGTCGCAGGTGCGTATAATCGTCCCGAGATTACCCGGGTCAGCAACATTTTCTAATGCAATAATAACTGTCCCGTCTGTAATATCGGTTAACGCATACCTCTTTTGCCGTACAACCGCCATTACCCCGGGCCAGGTTTTTACTGTTTGTATTCTCTGTATACCATCTATTGGGACAAAAAACTTTTTTGCGCGTAAGTCTTCCTTACCGTAAAGAATCCTGTTTTCATCAAAACCTTTTTCAAATACCAGAGTTTCGATTGTCCATCCCGACGCAATAGCTTCATTAACGCATTTAATACCTTCTACGATAAATAACCCAAGCTCATCGCGTTCCTTCTTATTTTTTAACTTATTAATCAATTTTATCTGCGTGGTTGACAAAAACATTTTATTCTGCAATACCCACTATAGTTTTTAGGTATAACGCTTCCGAAAAATACAGCGATGCCGGATGGTCACCGCTTTGACGGATTATACGCAGGACATGAAATTTACGTTCCGCCTGTACTGCCGCACGGCGTAAAGTCGTAACAAAATCATTCTCCGGAAAATGCTGTGAACAACTTGAAGTAACCAGCACACCGCCGGGGTTGAGCAACCGTATTGCCGCACGGTTAACAAAATGGTATGCCTTAGTCCCCGCATCGACTGACTTCTGTGTCTTTACCAAGGCCGGAGGGTCAAGAATTATCATATCGAATGCCATACCTTTTTGCAGTGCAATCCATTGAAAAACATCCGCGTTTTCAGTAGTGAACTTATCCGCGGGCACATCATTTAATTCCGCGTGTTTATGGCAAAGAGTTAACGCAGGATCTGATGAATCAATATTGTGGACACTCACCGCGCCGTTACGCATTGCATAAATCCCGCTTGCACCAGTGTAAGAGAACAGGTTCAATACCTTTCTCCCTTTTGCAAACATGCCTATGGCAGCACGTGCATCTTTTTGGTCAAGAAAAAACCCTGTCTTTTGCCCGGACTTTACCGCAGCAACAAAATCGTACCCGTTTTCCTTAAACTCGACATTATCACTTTCCGTTCCGTACAAGACAGTATTTATGAGATCCAATCCCTCATTCTTACGGGAGGTAACATCACTGCGGTCATGCACGCGTACAGCTTTGTAGTCATTAACCAAAACATCCTGGATTAATGGCTTAAGTTTATCCGCACCGGGATTTGATGATTGAAGGACAAAAGCATCGCCGTAACGGTCAATAACCAATCCTGGGATACCGTCTGATTCACCGTACAACATACGGTAACCTGTAGTACCTTTAGATTTACCATATCCCAGAAGTTCACGCCGTGCCACTGCATTTCTTATTACTCCCGCGACCCATCCGCGGTCAATCTCTACATCGCTGTATTCCAGTATACGCACTTTGATCATTGAACTCTTTGAATACATTCCGGTAGCAACAACTTTACCGTCGCTATCGGTTACACTAACAACATCGCCATTATCCAGCGCGCCTTCAATTTTTTCAACTGCCCCGGAAAATATCCACGGGTGCCGGGTTGATAATATTTTGAACCCCTTATCCTTCTTTAATTGCACAATTTGATACATAAACCTATTTTTCTCCACTCCTGAAAACATACCCGCCCCGCCAATACAACTTTTTCCCTTTCCTCAACTTAACCTCTTCACCGTTTATTAGATTGAAATATGACTTCCCGTACTTTTGCGTAAACGCACAGGGTAGCGTATCCAAAACATTATCCATCTTCCCTAACCCGTACTCACGGTCAAGCCAGGCAGTAAGTTCATTCTTCCCGTCTGAGGATGTAAGCACATATTTTCTGATTTCCGGAAAATCTTTTTTCCCGCCGGAAGCAGAGTTAAGTTTTGCGCTGACAACAGAAGGTTCTGCCGCCTCACCTGTGGGAGTAATATACGAAATCACGCCATTCCACGCAGAATTTTGTGTCTGTAAACCATAATACCTGATGATAACAAGATTATCCAATGCAAGAATCAAGGTATTGACCCTCATTTGCCCGGGGAGGATTGTATACTCTACCACTTCTTTCACTACATCTTTTTTCAGGTTATACGCCTGAATTTTATTTGTTACTGTAAGAACAATTTTTTCACAGCGTACCGGCGTACCTTTTTTTATTTTAGTGGTTCCATAAGTATGTGTTTGATACGATGTTGTCCGTGCAGTCGCATTACCCGTACCATCACCGTTAGAACCATGCCATCCTCCGGTAAACTGCGGTTTACCATTATCCGGAAAAGACAGGGATTTCATAATATAGGGCCCAACCCAGTCAGTACACGACTTCATTATCTGTTTCCCTTCAGATAATACAGAGTCGGTTGAAGGTTGAGGATCAGGGTTCTTGTGTAAAGACATTCTTGAGATTGCCATTAAGGAGTTTACCCCGCAACGTTCAAACTCAATACACAAATCTTCGTTATTACCATATTTAAACGCTACCGCCACCCTGTGCTTCTCAACACCTACTACTAACCCGCTACCCTCACCGCGGGCAATAGCAGCACGGGAAAGAAGCGATGAGAACACAAGTGCAACCATAAACGTTTTTAGTACCCAATCATTACTCATCTGTGTCAATCATTTCATAACTTTATTTGTTATATCAATTATACTATAAAGCAAGTGTATTAAGTTTTCTATTCTCTTAACGATTAAAGTATAATTTAGTACATATAATTATAACTTTATGAAAGCAGGTAAAATATTATGCCAACTGCATTAATAACCTGGGGCGGGTGGAATGGCCATCAGCCGGAACAATGCGCCGCAAAAACCGCGGCAATACTGACCACCGAAAAGTTTTATGTAAAAGTTGTGAATACTCTTGACGTATACACGGATAAAGAGTTGATGTCTACACTTGACCTCATTGTCCCTATCTGGACAATGTCAAAAATTACGAAGGAACAAGAAAAAGGGTTATTAGCTGCAATATCCTCAGGGACAGGCCTTGCTGGTTTCCATGGGGGCATGTGCGACGCGTTCCGTGAAAATACGGAATACCAGTGGATGACCGGCGGGCAGTGGGTTGCGCATCCCGGCGGGGTTATTGAGTATGAGATTAACATTAGTAACTTAACCGACCCTATTACTGAAGGGATACGAGATTTTAAGATTAAGTCAGAACAGTATTATCTCCACACCGACCCGGGGAACAAGGTTTTAGCCACCACTACGTTTGACGGTACCCGCGGCAATACTTCCTGGATTAAAGGTACAGTGATGCCAGTAGTATGGAAACGCCAATGGGGAAACGGCAACGTGTTTTACTGTTCGTTCGGCCATGCCGCTGCGGAACTTGATATCCCGGAAGCGCGTGAGATATTACGCCGCGGGATGTTGTGGGCAACAAAAAAAGTATAATATAGTTATAAATATAGTTTTTGAAAGGCGGATGTTTATGTTAATAAGAAAACTGGGCATATTTTTTGCAGTATTTGCATTGTGCATACTCTCAGCCGGAACACTTTTCGCGGAACCGCAAACCTTGATCGGCGGTAAACTCGAAGACAACGGCGGATACGGCGGGCCGAGCTACAGTTTCTCTACGCTCAACGGTAAAAGCGCAATGTTTGTCGGTGGTCAAGGCGGGTGGGTGGCGAATCATACTATAACAATAGGCGGCGCAGGTTACGGGTTAACGTCGAACATCCGGGGTACCGACCTGGGATTAAATACAACAAACTATTTATCGTTAGGCTACGGCGGGGTTATGGTGGAATACATCATTTTTTCCGACGTAATAGTCCATGCAACAGTACGAACATTGTTTGGTTGGGGCGGCGTGGGATTGTACCACAGAGGAATGCATACTGGTAGCACTACTGATGTAGAAGACACGGACAACGGTTTTTTCAACGTTATAGAACCCAGTGTACAGGCCGAGGTTAATATAACAAATTTTTTCCGTATCAATCTTGGAGTAGGATACCGGTATATTCCTAACTTAGACTACGAAGGGTTGAAGGGTAATGCGCTTGACGGCCTATCCGCACACTTTGTACTCAAGTTCGGCAAGTTTTGATCAATTTAAAACAATAAACTATTTTCTTTGTTTAAGGCCATAAACCTTAATACTTGCAACTGTTCCTTCAATATCTTTTCCCACAAAATGTTTAATAGCTGCTGTTGTTTCTTCCTCTACTTTTACATCAACAAACCCAGCGCTTGTGATAAAACCAAGGTATTTATCTTTAAGTACCGCACCTGAGACACAACTGGCATACGCGGCCATTGATTCTTTCACAACCTTCGGCAGTTTACCAAGTAACACAATGTCAGAAACCCAAATACAACCCCCGGGTTTTAATACACGGAATGCTTCTTTAAATACCTGTTGTTTATCCGGGGAAAGGTTTATCACGCAGTTTGAGATAATAACATCAATACTGTTATCTTCAACCGGCAACTTTTCAATTTCACCGAGTTTAAACTCAACATTCTTAACCCCTCCGCGTTTAGCGTTTCCTTCAGCTTTCTTTATCATCTCCGGAGTCATATCCACACCAATAACTTTCCCTGTTTCCCCTACCCGCTGCACTGCGAGGAAACAATCAAACCCTGCGCCTGAACCAAGGTCTAACACCACATCACCTGGTTTTAATGCCGCTAACGCCAACGGATTCCCGCAGCCAAGACCGAGGTTTGCGCCGGAAGGTATACTTCCCAGATCCTTATCTGTATACCCCAATCTCTTGCTGATATCCTCCGTTGAGATTGAGGAACCACTGCAGCATGAACTTTTGGAGGTTGTGTTACAACCGCAAAAACTGTTATTCACCGCTATTTTTGCGTAATTCTTACGTACAAAATCCTTAATTTTTTTTGCTTCCATTGTTTTATCATCCTTCTGTTTTATTAATATGTTACAAGAAAATAAAAACCTGCTACTACAAGAATAATCCCTGCGGTATAACGAAGTATTTTATCGATACCTTTCGCTGCGAAACTGACTTTACCAAGCGATACGCCCATAATAATCGCGCCAATAGGTATACTAAAACCAATTGCAAACATTGACATTAGAAGTATTGACCATACCACCTGTCCCTGAAGGATAGCTGCACTTATAACTATAAATATCCCGGGATTACAGGGAAGCGAACACGCAGCAATAATTCCACCTAGAACAAGACCGGTTAATGCCGTACCGAACCTACCACCGGTAATGTCGTTATTCAAACTCATACCCTGTATTTTTATGGGGAAAAGGTTTAACGTAGCCAAACCAAATAACACGGCTATAACGCCAGCGAAAAGTTTCCAATACCTCCCCAGCGTACTCTGAGCTACCTGACCAATAAATCCGGCAACTAAACCAATGATCATCAACGCTATTATTGTTCCGATTGTAAAATATACCGATGTTCTAATTGCATCACCCCGGGTTTCGCCTTTCCTCGCTCCGGAATAACCTATAAGAACCCCTACTGCCGGCAAGGTACAAAAAACACTAGTTA
>JBBAAG010000056.1 GCA_041658405.1 Elusimicrobiota bacterium | reverse complement strand
AAGAGTATAATTACCCGTTATCATAGTCATTGTAAACGGACTTCCCGGGATGTTTACACCGTTTGTTTTAAGATACAATTTTGGGTACCCAGTAGCCGGTGCGTCGTTGTCCGGGTCGGTATATTTTACACGGTACACGAATTGTGTTGACGTTGCGCCATCTTCAGGATTGAGCCCGTCGGATGTATAGCCAGCTTCACTGGTCCACGAGATTGACGGAGAGTTATTTATGACATCCGGTGCGTCTTTAGATGCTGCAGGCATACCTGTCGCTGTTGCATAAGATAAATCGTATGCTTCAAAATAGTATGTATAATCATTCCCGGGAGTAAGCGATGCATGGTAAAAATATATCGCACCGGTATTATAGTTCCCGGAGAAATAGGCCATTGTAAACGGGCTTCCTGAGATGTTTACACCGTTCTTTTTTATGTACAATTTAGGATATCCCGCTGCAGGGGATTCATTATCTAGGTCCATAAACTTTATGCGGTATGTATACAACGTAGAAGAAACTCCGGTTTCATAGTTTATACCGTCTGTAGTATAACCTGTTTCACCGCTCCACGAAAGTTCCGGTATAATATTTGTCACTACCGGCCTTGCGACGGGAGTCAACGGTGTCCCCGTTGCTGTCGCACCCCAAATATCATATGCAGCAAAATAATATGTGTACCCGCTGCTTGGTAATAATGAGTTGGTAGAACTGTACACAGCGCCAGTATTGTTATTACCAGATACATATGTCAAAACAAATGGGCTTCCTGAAATGTTCACACCGTTTCTCTTTATATACAGTTTAGGATACCCGTTTACCGGAGCGTCATTATCCTGGTCAGTATATTTTACACGGTAAACAAATGCAGTTGTTGACGTTCCGGAATCGTAGTTTAACCCATCATCAGTATAACCTGCCTCACCGGCCCATTCAAGTATTGGCGCGTAGTTGTACGTTCCAAAAACGTTTTGGCTTGTTTGTGTGGACGATAATAATGAATAACTGCGGTTTACAGGAAGAAAACGCCAGTTATTACTTGAAACCGTTACTACAAAACTGTTGGTTGTAACTGTAAGTTCATAATATCCATTTCCATCAGTCAAAGTTGTACCGGAAATTTCACCTGATAATGATACTGTCATCCCTGTTAATGCACTACTGCTGTTATCGAGTACATACCCGCATACTTTATAGTACACCGGCCCTGTATATGTTCCATAAAAGTTTTGTCCTGTCTGTGAAGATATTAATGTTGAATAATTCCTGCTCGACGGTGAGAATGACCAGTTCGTACTCGACGGAGTTATTGTATAACTGTTAGTTGAGACATATACAAAAAAGTATCCTGTTGCGTCGGTATACGTACTCCCGCTTGAATCTCCCGACAACGTTACCTGAATACCAACCAACACATTACTACTGTTATCTTTCACGTATCCGGAAACACCGTAGGTTGAGTATAATATTGTAAAGTTTATGCCGTTCGACTCGCCGCCGCTAGTATTAACCGTAACGCTACCTGTCTCAGCGGAGGGCGGTACTTTACAGGTTATAATTGTATCGCTCCATAATGTTATTGACGATACTTGGTTATTATAAAATTTTACGTACGACGTTCCCTGCAGTGCAAGGAAGGATGTACCGTAAATTGTTATGATATCATCCTCATATCCAGATGTTGTCGTCATCGACGAAATTACCGGTGTTACAGGCGGCACATACGCACTGTTATAATACTGCCCGTCAGATGCAATGGTACCATACGCACCAGCACCGTTTTCGTAATACACAGAATAATAGTAAGTAGAGTTCTCTATCAAACTTAACCCGCTTTGCGAAACACTGGTTCCGGGTTTAAACACCTGTACGTCATCAAGGTAGCCAAGTTGATAACCACCAAGCAAGAACGACGTTTTTGTTGTCCTATCGTAAACCATACCAGCACCATATCGTTGTTGCGGGCTTGAACTCGGGTTTAGTTCATACCACTGGTTACCGGATACGTCATAGTACCATGTATCTTTAAGATACCCTGATGACCCGTATCCGCCAAAAAGGAGTACGCGTTTATTAACCGGATCGTATACCATCGAATGTTCATATCTTGCAGATGGTTTGTTTATCGGAAATTTTTGTGTCCAAGTGTTATTACCATAATTGTAGATCCATGTATCGTCGAGATACCCGCTGTCTCCGCTACCGCCAAAAAGTATTACCTGACGGTTGTTACTATCATACACCATAGATTGCCCATACCGTACCGGCGGGAGTGAACCTCCGGGATTGAGGCCTGTCCATGTATTCACCGCGTAATCATATGCCCAGGTGTCATTATAACGATTAACACCTTCCCATCCGCCGAAAAGTAATGTTTTTTCGTTATAACTATCGTAAACCATAGAGTAGTACTCGCGGATAGAAGGTTTGGTTGATGGGTTCATGTTTGTCCAGCTATTCTGTACATCATCGTAAACGTATGTATCTTGCAATTGTGCAGTACCATTATATCCGCCAAAAGTAACAAATTTTTTATTCTCAGTATCATACACTAGCTTAACCCCGCGCTGCCCTGATGGCACGGAGGATGGATTTTTGTTTACCCAAATGTTAAGGTTAATATCATATTCCCAGGTATCAGATAAGACTCCGCCGTTCCAACCGCCGTAGACAACAATTTTGTTACTCACCGCATCCGCTGCCATACCGTAAACATACCGCGCGGAAGGACGCGTGGTTTGTGTTATATTGGCCCACAAAGTTGCTTCGGTCCAGTTTTTGAGATCAGCACCACCCGGTGTACTCCCGATTGCATACCTATACCTGCTGATACCCGAATCATTATCAATGGCAATGTCCCAGTTGGCAGATAATGTATGTGACGAGCTTGTTATAGAAGTACCGCTTCCCAACCCATCCCTGACTGCCGCAGGTGCCGACGGGGCAGTAAGGTCAATACTCGTACCTTCGCTCCATGCATTCCATTGCCCGTATACTGAGACATTATTTTTCCCTTTTATTCGGGCATAATAAGTTTTCTTATCCTGACAACCCGTAATAGTCCATGTAGTATAGTTGCCGATATAATTGTCAATAAGATAACTGATACAGTCATATGGCGCTGTCGCTACCTGTAACCAATAACCGTTAATACCGGTGATATCCGTCAATGTTCCAGCAGTCCATGTAATATCATAACTTGTTTGTGAACTTGTGAATTTACTCGGATAAACCCTTGTTGCACTCCCTGTGGGTTTAGGTAATACTATACCCGTAGAACTATATACCTCGGTTGATAATCCAGCAGCGTTACGCGCTTTTACTGAGAAGTAGTATGTCGTATCCTGTACCAGCGTGAGGCCGGTTTTCACGGTGTATGTATCAGTTTCTACTGAAGTCCAGCCGATTATATCCGTCCCTCCGGAGGTTGTGCCTATACAATAGTAATTAGTAGTAATGCTGGTTTCAGTATCGATAAATTTCCAGTTTGCAGCAAGTGTAGTTGAGGACATATTGTATTCTGAATCAGTATCTGTTCCATCGTAAATATACGAAAATACCGGCGGAGTTGTATCAACGAGAATACCATCGCTCCAGGTAGTATAACTTCCATACAAAGATTGTCCATTCCGCGCTTTTATCCGGACATAGTATGTTTTACCGGTCACTGCGCCAGTAACTTCCTGAGTCAGGACATTGCCAATATACGCATCATACAAAAAGGCTGAGGCTTCAGTTGCAGCAGTAGATACCTGTAAGTAATACCCCGAGATCCCGCTTTCTATATCAACCAGGGTACCGGCGGACCATGTAAAAGTCAACGCTGTCATTGTGCTGTACGCCCCGGCATCTATCGGTGTTGACGCTAAACCTTGAGGAGTAGATGAATCAATCACTACCTGCCCGTTACTTGTCGTGACATTACTGTACAATCCAGCATTATCAACCGCTTTTACTGAAACATAATATGTTGTGTTATACATTAATGACAATCCTGTTTTAGTAACATTTACAGAAGTTCCAACTGAAGTCCAGTCAACAATATTCGTCCCACCGGAATTTGTTCCCATAGCGTAGTAGTATCCCGCAATACCGCTGCCCTCATCCGTTGCAGCAGACCAGTTCGCGGATAAAGTGTCAAAATTGTTAGTGACCGCAATGTCTGTACCGGTACTGTCCTTGACAATACTTACAGCTGAAGGTGTAACAGTATCGACTAAGATACCGTCGTTCCATACAGAGTAATTACTATACAGGTACTGGCCATTACGTCCTTTCACCCGTGCATAGTACGTTATTCCCGTAACTCCGCCGGTTACTGTATAAGACTCAGTATTTCCTACATATGAATCAAAAAGGTGTTCTTCACATTCGCTATCTGCTGTACTAACCTGCAGATGATAACCCGAAACTCCGCTTTCCGGATCTATACACAAACCAAAACCCCAAACAAAACTCAATGCCGTGGTTGTACTGATCGTACCTGTATCAGCTGGTGCAGAAGGTACTCCTACGGGCGCCGATACATCAATAACCACCTGGCCATTGCTGGTAGTTACACCGCTGTAGAATCCGACATTGTCGATACATTTTACTGAAAAATAATATGTTGTGTTATATACAAGAGTTAACCCTGTTTTTGTAAAATCTCTTGATGTGCCGGTTGAAGTCCATGCTAAAATATCCGTCCCTCCGGAGGTTGTGCCTATGGCACAATAATATCCCGCAATACCGCTACCTTCATCCGTTGCTTCATCCCAATTACCGGACAATCGGTCAAAATTATTGGTAAAGACTATATCCACACCAGTCCCGTCGCGCACGGTTCCAACCGCCGAAGGAGTAATAGTATCTATCAAAATACCGTTACTCCATGAAGACCAATTACTATAGTACCCATCAATATTTGCGGCTTTTACCCGTGCATAATACGTTGTCCCTGTAACAATATTCCCAATTACATCCGAAGTATTCAATCCTTCAGATGTACCATAAATATATGACTCACAATCAGTCGCCGCTGTTGCTACCTGTAAGTAATAATCAGATATCGCGGTATCTGTATCTTCTATTGTTCCTATACTCCACTCAAAAGTTATTAGGGTCGACGTACTATACATTCCTGTATCAACAGGCGTTCCCGGTGTACCGGTAGGAGGTGTTGTGTCACGGGGAATACATATTCCGCCATACTGAGCTGAACATTCATTCCAACCAGTCGAATTATCCGTAGCTCGGATACGGAAATAATACGTACTGCCTCCTGTCAGGCCGGTGATAAGTTTGGTTTCCACCACACCGTTTGAAGTAGAAGTGCTCCATGTAAGAGTGTACGGACTTGACCAGTAGTCGTTACTTGCATTTTCAGTATACTTTATTTCATACTTCCTTATTGTCGCACTAGATGGTGAAGTCCATTGCAAAGAAACCTTCTGTAGTCCGGTTTCGTACCCGCTGAAATTATTTATTTTTGTTAAATCCGGCCATGCGTATTGGTATAATTCCACATTCTTATCAGTTCCCCAATACTGCCCAGCAAGATACATGCCACCCCAAGCCAAATCGATATCATAATCGTTATCACTAGAACCATTAACTCTGGTATCCCAATCCTGTACCGCTTCACTGTCGAGTTTTGACAGTGCTGCTATGTATAAGGCGCCAACTGCATCATCACGCCACATCTTCCCGCCTTCTCTGCTACTCCCATACCCTCTGTTCCATAAAACGTTGGTCCCGGAACTTGCTATCTTTATAATATACGCGTCAGCTGAATTACCTGAATTACAGGAGATTAGGGCGTTAGTAACGCTATCGATCACGATTGAGTACGGAATGTCTTCGTAATGAGTAGTCCCGCATTGCAATGTCCAAAGTATGTTGCCATCAATATCGTATTTCCGTACAAATGCGTCTCCATTCCCAAGTGCCTGCTGACCCGTGAATGAAGAGTCCGTATATCCTAGTAGATACACATTCCCTGAACTATCAATCTTGAGATCTTTAACATAATCATAACCCGTGGTACCGGCTGTTAAGGAAGAAATAAAATTCCCTGTATTAGCATCGTATTTATCGACTACAACATCGTAATCATGAGTGTTATAAACATTGTAAGTTATATACACAACTCCTGACGAATTGTTTACCGCTGTTGCTTCGATAGTGGGACAGTTACCGGTTGCAGTAAGTGTCTGCCATAACATATTACCGTTAGTATCATATTTTCTCATAAACCTATATTGATATTGGAATAGAGAACCTGAGACAAATATATTTCCGCTGCTGTCAGTGGCAACCGAATTTCCTCTGTCATTCCAGTCACCGCCGAAATAAAACTGGCGGGCCCATACTAAACTACCATATCTGTCATACTTCAATAGAAATGCATCATCATAAATTCCTTCATTAGTATTTCCAGGGAACGAGCCATAAGTAGATCCAGTGATATAAATACCATTATCATCAGCACACATTTCATAGTAAGTATCCGTAGCATCGGTACCCGGAAGAACTTTCCATTGAGCTGCAACGAATGCATAGGAATTTATTGATAGAAAAAGTGTTATAACCGCAGCGATTACGATAGATCGTTTCATGATATTACTCTCCGTGAGAAAAAAATATTTTTCCGGCTTTTCTTGAAGTCGATAATTACGTATACAGCATTGACTGCAGGAATCCTGGTAATATTGATTTCCATTGATTCTGTTGTTAATTGTATTTTATATCCGCAGTAATATTCAAGTGTTTTTTAGTATTTGACGTTTGAAACAACTAACAGCTTCACTACCCACTATTTTATAACCACAATCTTTTTTCGTTGAATATCATCCCCGCTCTTAATTATTAGAATAAACACACCGTTTCCAACATACTTTTCACCCATATTTTTCCCATCCCACACAACCAGCCCGTCACCATCTCGTTCCTCAAGTTTTTTCACTAGTTCACCGGCAACTGTATAAATACATATATCTGCTCGTTCCGTTAGATTGGAGATAGTCAATCCTTGAGTATGTTTAACTGGATTGAACGGATTGGGATACACTTTTACCGACTGAATATCAGCTGACGGGTTTAGCTGCATAATAGCAAACTTGGACAGATGCGCAGTCCTACCCTCGATATAGTTTTGGTCTGGATACCTCTGTGATGGAATAGGAACCCATCTGAGGTTTGATTCGTCATATCTGCAGATAACAAACTTTAATTCGTTCAACCCGATTATATCAATGTCTCTGTAGTTCAACGTGATAGTAATCTCTTTAACCGGCTGAAGTTGTTTATCAATATTTATTTCAATTCCGATGTTTGTCGGCCTTAGATTTTCTTGATATACTTCGGATATTGTCGCGGTAGAAATATTAATAATTACTGTATCAGCAAACGTTTGTACAGGAATTTGTACTTTTATCACACCTGTCTCCGGCGTAATTTGTACAGTTTTCTGTGTATTAACAGCCACTGATGCCGACGATGATATTATATAAAACGTTTGAACCGCAGGACCGGTTAGAAGCGCGGTGATTCCAGTAGCAGTACCGCCGGTTATATCGTATGCTTCAAAATAGTACGTATAATCAGTACCTCTAGCAAGTAGCGTAGGATAAGTATATACTCTTCCCGAATTATATTGAATACTATCCGCCGTTGTCATTACAAACGGACTCCCGGATATCTCTGTATTACTCTTCAACACATGTACCTTTGGATATCCTGATGCTGGAGCGTCATTATTATAATCGGTATATTTCACGCGATATA
Source organism: Elusimicrobiota bacterium (assembly GCA_041658405.1). Classification (NCBI taxonomy): domain Bacteria; kingdom Pseudomonadati; phylum Elusimicrobiota; species Elusimicrobiota bacterium. The sequence continues at coordinate 13,249 of JBBAAG010000056.1, read as the reverse complement.
TAACAGTTGTAGTTGCTGTCCCAACCTCGGGGTTAATACCGTCGTTTAAGTATCCTGACTCGCCTGTCCAGCTGAGTATAGGCGCGGAGTTGTATGTACCAAAAAAGTTTTGGTTCGCCTGTGACGACGATATTGCTGAATAGTTGCGCGATGACGGCGAGAACCGCCAGTTTGCGCTTGATAAACTGACCATATAACTGTTTGTTGATATAGTAAACGCATAATAACCCGACACGTTTGTAACTGTAGTACTCGATTTATCACCCGACAGTGTCATCATAAATCCTGATAACGGATTACTGCTGTTGTCTTTCACATACCCCGAGATACTGTAATCTTGTGTAGTCACTATACGCGTTGCCATCCATACAGAAATATTTGTACCCACCAGCCCCGGCCCGTCGGGATACGGCGGCATTTCTACATGCCCGAAGTATAAGGTTTGCCCGTCGGCGGTTAGCGACGGCGCGCCTTCGGCGCTAAAATTTGGGCTATCAAAATATTTCATTGCATCCACTAAAACCGGGCTTGACCAGTTATTGTTGCCTTGTTTGATAGTACAAAAAATGCTTAACTTATCCACTCCCGGCTGTCCCCGGCTTGCAAAGTACAGCGTTTTATTATCGGGACACATAAACGGATGGAAGTCGGTATTTCCCGTATTAACCTGTGTAGAAAGTTTTATCGGGTTCCCCCAGGCAAAGTCATTGTTGACATTCTCGCGCGTAGACATCCAGATATCAAACCCTGCTTCGCTGGTTGCGTTTAAGTCCGTGGTACACCCAAAGTATAACGTTTTGTTATCCGGCGAAATACAGGGCATGTCAACCCGTATAGTTGGGTTATTGATTACTGTCCCGAGCTCTACCGCCGCAGGCCATGTACCGTCAACGTTTTTGTGTATTACAAAAATTGAAAGCGTGTACAGGTTCGACGGGCGTGAACGCGCTAAATATATCGTCTTCCCATCGCTTGATATACTAATCGACGTTTCATGTACGTTTGTGCTGTGCGTAGATACGGGAATACTCCAAGTACCATCCGAGTTTCGGGAACTTATATAAAAATCAAAATTGTTATTCCCGTTGTTACCTGGGCGTACAGCGCCGGGCCGCGCGCTTTCAAGGCCGGGGTAATACACAAAGTATAAGGTGTTACCATCCGGTGTGACCCACGGCATGTCGATCCACCCGCCAAGGTTTATTGGTACGCCCAACCGTATTGGCGGATTCCATTGGAGATCATTCGCAAGTAATGGTTGGGATAAAATATAGGAAGTAATGATTGATGATAATAACAGTACCCAAGACAAATGGTTTTTAATAAACTTATTAAACATATAATCAGTAGAAACAACTAAGGGTTTTGAACCCGTTATACCGCTTTTTGATATCGCTTGATTTAAGTTCCGCGAGTTTACGCAAACTAAAACTTTGCACGTTATAAGACGCTACGACACTGCCGTAAACCACTGCATTGGTCAACGTTTTTGCATCATTTTTCCCAGTTTTCGCGAGGTAGCCCACAAACCCGCCGGCAAACGTATCTCCCGCACCTGTGGGATCTTCCACGTGTTCCAACGGATAGCCCGGCAGACAGTACGTCCCGGTTCTCCCGATGAGCAACACACCGTACTCCCCGCGTTTAATAACCAACCACTTAGGACCGAGCTTCAAAACCTTCCGTGCACCTTTCAATAAATTAGGCATCCCGGTAAACTGTTTTACTTCAGATTCATTTATGATCACAATATCACTTTTTGCAAATACTTTGGAGACAACGTTTTTCTTTACCGAAATCCAGAGGTTCATTGTATCGCAGATAACAAGTTTTGGCCGTTGGTTCATTAATCCTAAAACTTTCAACTGCAGTTCCGGCATAATATTCGCAAGGAATAAGTAGGGCGTGGACCGCCATACAGGCGGGATTTTAGGGTTAAAGTTCTGGAATACATTAAGCTGAGTATCCAATGTTTTTGCGGAATTCATATCACCTTCATACCGTCCCGCCCAGCGGAACGTTTTCCCGTCAACAATTTCGAGCCCCGTGGTATCCACCTTATGGCTTTCCAATAGTTTCACGTACTTCTTCGGAAAATCAGTCCCCACAACGCCCACTAACCGTACGGACGCGAATTTTGACGCAGCAACTGAGAAATATGTCGCAGAACCACCCAGTGCGTCAACAACTTTACCATAAGGCGTCTCAACGCTATCCAATGCCACTGACCCTACGACAAGGATTGTGTTTTTCATAAGTATTTCTCCAGGACAACACCTAGTTTCTTTACCGCTGATTTATTCTTTTGCCAGTCCGTTGTAAATATCGAGTTTTTTAACGCGTTTGCGCATTCGCATTTTCGTTGCCTTAGCATAAGTTTTGGCAATACAATCTTTATTAATTTCTTCGCGTTTGCAATATTCGCATTAAGATTTGAGATTACAACATCCGACGTTACTTCCTCGCCTTCTTTCCATACGTCATAATCAGTGATAAACGCGATTGTGGTATAACATATTTCAGCTTCCCTTGCGAGTTTTGCTTCCGGAATAGCTGTCATCCCGACAATAGAAAAACCTAGCACGCGGTTCGCATGGGATTCCGCTTTAGTTGAAAACATCGGCCCTTCGATACACACATATGTCCCGCCGAAATTTGTCTTTATCCCCACTTTCTCAGCGGATTGATATACAAGTTTCATCACCTCACCGCAAGTAGGATTTGCGAAGGCAACATGCGCGACAATACCACCTCCAAAAAAAGTTGATACCCTGTTTTTTGTGCGGTCAAAATACTGATCCGGCAACACCATTGTCCGCGGAGGAAGTTCTTCCTTCAATGACCCGCAGGCGGAGATCGAGAGTATTTGTTCCACCCCAAGTGATTTTAACGCATAAATATTTGCGCGGTAATTAACTTCAGTCGGCATAATTTTATGCCCTTTACCATGTCTCGGCAAAAACGCGCATTTGATGCCTTCCAGCACACCAGTTACTATCACATCAGATGGACTGCCATACGGGGTTTTTAAAGAGACTTCTTTTACATCACTTATTCCGTCGATATCATACAACCCGCTTCCTCCGATAACTGCAATTTTTACTTTATCCATTCCCATAAAAACCTTACACCCCTTCTCCTCCGGCAGCGTTACTATAATTCAATTTCTTCATAAATATTATTCTTCCACCCGCCGGAAGGCTTGAAATCCAAGAGTATCAACCTAACACTATCCTCACTGACATTGGTTTCTATCTGGAATACAATATCCAGTTTTGTAGATTTTGAAATTTCGTATCCAAGAAAACCCATGCCCCTCGCTATGCCTTCAATTTTTTGAGGACCCGCATCAAATTCCATGCGTAGATGCAACTTCTCCCGCCCGACAATTGCGTGGTTTTTTATACTGGTATTACATACTTTAAATACAGGAAACGCATTTCCTACGCCATAAGGTTCAATCGTGTTGATATCATCCAATAATTTCGGTGTAATATTATCCCATTCCAGTTCGTCATCCACCTGAATAACCGGGCGTACCTGCCGAAGGTCTATCATACGTTCTGCAGCAGCACATATGCCTTTAACAAACTTATCAACATTTTCTTTTGGCAACTCTAACCCCGCAGCGGAACGATGCCCGCCATAACGATTAAGTAACGGTGCGCATTCCGAGATTAGTTTAAGAACATCAATATTCGTCGGAGCACGGGCATTACCACGGACAACGTTATTATCAGAGATAAGTATTATCACCGGACGGTAATAACGCTGTACCAGCTGGTTTGCAATAACCCCGCTGATCCCCGGTTCAATCCCCGTAGTGTTCAATACAATAATCTTGTCTTTCTTAAGGTCGTATTCAGCTTCAATGACCAGCAACAACTTACGCAATGCAGTGTTCTGCATCTCCCTGCGGCGGTTGTTAAGATCAAGGATATTAGCGAATAATGCCTGTGCTTCCGCACGGTTATCCGTAAGCAAAAACTCGATTACAATATTAGCTTTCCCTAACCGTCCCGCAGCGTTAAGAAACGGCGTTACCAGCCACGAAATCTGACGTGTGGTAAGTATTTTTTTATCCTGCAGGTCACAATGTTCAAGTATCATCTTCACACAAATACGCGGGCTGCGCAGTAATAAAGATAATCCTTCCCGTATAAGAACCCTGTTTTCCCCGGTCATTGAAACAGCATCAGCGATACTGCCTAATGCCACAAGATCGAGGTATTCCAGCGGGTTCCCCGTTTTTTGATTAATCTGTACCCACACAAGCTGGTGGAATACACTGTTTGTAGCATAACAATCCGCCATTGCACGATGATGCCGAAACGGGGGTAAGCTAAATGTATTAACCAGATTACCTAATGAATGAGATTTTAAAGGTAATAATGACTTTGATAATTGTAAAGTATCAACCACCTGGTTGTTTAATTCCTGTAACCCTGATTTTTTCAGCCATGCGTTGATAAACACGAGATCAAAGGCTTTACCGTTATGCGCAACAATATTTCTATCGCCTATATACTCAACAAATTTTATCAGCGCTTCCTTTACCCCCGGCGCTGATACGCACATCTCGTCAGTAATACCATGAATTTTTGTCATCTCCGCAGGTATGGGGCTCACCGGTTTTATCAATGACTGGAACTCATCTACGGGAACGAAGTTTATACATTTTAACGCAGCAAGTTCCAGAATCTCATTCCCCTGAGCGTCAAGCCCCGTAGTTTCAATATCTACTACTACCATTTCTTTATTATAAAACTCGCTATTATACGAAAAATGTAACGCTTCCGCGAGTTTGTAAGCTAACCCACACCCAGAAAGTTCGTTAAACGGATACTTTGAAGTAGTAAGCCGCGGGTTTAAAATCGCGAACGCTTCCGGCAACTTATCCGCGGGTATATGGTGGTCGGTAATTAACACTTCTACACCTAACTTATTGGCATATGCAATCTCGTCAATACCCGTTACTCCGCAGTCCGTAGTAATAATAACCTTCACACCTTTATCCGCATACTCTTTGATTGAGTCATTATGTAAACCATACCCCTGGTTTTGCGGGACATACCAGTGGGTGATAGCATGGTATTTATCCAATGCCTGTTTGAGCACTGTTACTCCTGCGATACCATCAGCGTCAGTATCCCCGTAGATAAGTATTGGTTCTTTACGTTCAACCGCTAATCTTACGCGTTCAACAACTTTCTGCATGTCAGGCAACAAAAAAGGGTTATGCAACATGCTAAGTTTCGGGTTGACAATATCCTGTGCTTTCTCAACGGTATCATACCCGCGGTTGATCAGCATTTTAGCTAAAACTTTAGATATCCCATACTTGGCAGTCAACTCCTCAACTTTGCCGGGATCTGGCTGGTAAACGTCCCATTCTTTCGCAATCAATTTAGTTTCCTCTTTCTATGTAATACACCAACCGCAGTTCATCTTCCGGTTCTTGTTCCGATATTTTAACAGACGACAATAATGTTTTCATACCCTGCATATATTTATTTTCATCATTGTAATACATACACGCTAACGGTACATTTTTTTCTATACGATCCCCTATCTTTTTCCCCAGTACTATACCTACCGCAGGATCAATCCCCGCTTCTTTTGTAATACGCCCCGCTCCAAGCTCTAGCGCTGCAATTCCTATCCTTCGGGTATCAAACCCTGAGATATACCCTTCTTTTTCAGAAAATATATCTTTCTTAAACTTCGCCTGAGGTAATACTTCCTGCGGCTTATCTACAACTTTACCGTCACCGCCCTGTGCAATTATCATCTCACAAAATTTTTCTAACGGTTTTCCATTGGAGACCAAGCTCTCAAGTTTATGTACACCTTCTTCCGGAGTTGAAACTTTTCCTGCCAGGACTAAACCCCATCCGCCAAGGATATAGACAAGGTCTGAGAAATCGTTATCATTAAATTCATTCTTTAAAAACTTAATTGTTTGCTCAACTTCCAAAGCGTTACCTATAGAATACCCCAACGGCTGTGACATATTTGTCAGTAGTGCTGCGACATTACGTCCGGCAGATTTCCCAATACTTACCATCATACGTGCAAGTATTTTTGCGTCATCCAGGGTTGTCATAAACGCCCCGTTACCTACTTTTACATCAAGTACAAGAACATTAGTTCCTTCCGCCAACTTTTTTGACATAATACTGCTTGAAATCAACGGTATATTATCTACTGTGGCAGTAACGTCGCGTAATGCGTAAAGTTTACGGTCCGCCGGGACAAGGTTGGGCGTTTGGCCGGTAATCGCGCATCCAATTGTCTGTAGTTGTGCAATAAACTTTTCTTTTGTCAGCCCTGTTACCAACCCAGGGATTGATTCCAGTTTATCCAGTGTTCCTCCTGTATGCCCGAGCCCGCGGCCGCAGATCATAGGAACAGTTACTCCTGCAGCAGCAAGCAACGGCGCTAATGCCAGTGATGTCCCATCACCAACCCCGCCGGTTGAATGCTTATCTACCGTTGGTTTTTGTATCACTGTTAAGTCATAAGTCTCACCTGAGCGTGTCATAATATCCGTAAGATCAAATGTTTCACGCTCGTTCATCCCGCGGCAACATATCGCCATTAACAGCGCGGATACCTGGTAATCCGGTACTGTTTCTTTTATATATCCGTCGATAACAAACTGAATTTCTTCATATGTAAGTTCTTTGCCATTACGTTTATTCAATATTATTTCGTATAAGTTCATATACACCCCGCGAGTTTCGGTAATAACAAACGAAATAATTTAATAAACTTTTGTTCAACAATTCTACCCATCTGCATTACTTCATTATGATCAATCTTCGTGCCGAAGGTTACCCCGGTTGCCATATTTGAAACAAACGATAACCCAATAACTTTTATACCTAATTGCCTGGCAACTATTGTTTCCGGTACCATTGACATCCCGACAATATCCGCGCCAAGCGTGCGGTATGATTTTATCTCCGCTGCGGTTTCGTATGATGGGCCTGTAACTGCAATGTATACACCATTTTTTATTATTAGCCCCGCTTTTTCTCCGGTAGATAAAGCTACTTTCTGAAGTTTTAGATCATACGGGTTTGTCATATCAACAAACCAGTGTAAACTATTACTTTTACCGCGTAACGGATTTGCGCCCATATTATTTATATGATCTCTTACGAGAACAATATCCGAGGGTTTATATTTCTTATTAATTCCACCCGCAGCATTGGTTATAATCAAACACTTGATCCCAAGCTTCGCGGCTAACCTAACAGAGAATGTTACAGTATCAAAATCATATCCTTCATAATAATGCACACGGCCTTGAAAAATGAGTACCGGCGTAGAGCTTACTTTCCCAATGGTAATACAGCCCTTATGCCCTGGTACCGAAGGGACAGGTATATTAGGTATTTTTGTATAATTAATGCGTTCACCTGTAACAATATCACCAACTGCGGATAATCCGGATCCCAGAATTATCGCAATTTGTGTATTACCCGCCATTCGAGGTTTCATAAACCTTACCGCAGCGTTAAGTTTAGTATCATACTTTTTGTTTAATTTCATATTTTCAATTCTTTCCCTGCATGATTTTTGAAATAAAACTTGTCCCGATTTTAACTTTCTTCACTTGCAAGACATCAGCAATTGTAGCACCTAGATCCGCAAAAGTTGGGCGTATGCCAATGTCAACCCCGGGAATAACCTTCTCACCGTAAACCAGTAACGGTACGTATTCGCGGGTATGGTCTGTATGTTTAGTAAACGTAGGGTCACACCCATGATCCGCTGTTATAAACAATACATCATCAGGTGTCATTACTGACATTATATCCCCAAGTTTTGTATCAAAATACCTTAATCCATCAACAAACCTTGCGACGTTACGCCGATGGCCCCAGAGCATGTCAAAATCCACGAGGTTTGTGAATATCAACTGTTTAATACTTTGTTTTGCTTTATCTTTTATAACATTAATTGTCTGTTCAATACCCTCTTCATTACTTTTTGTATAAACATACCGCGTAATACCGTTACCATTAAAAATATCATTTATTTTGCCGATAGCATAAACTTCGCCGCCGGAATCATTTATTGAATTCAATACTGTCGGGACAAAAGGATCAACCCCGAAGTCGTGGCGGTTAGGTGTACGTTTATAATTCCATGATGTTCCGGTGAACGGCCTCGCAATTATACGGCCAACACAGTGTTCTCCTGTAAATATTTCCCGTGCAATACGGCACATTGTATACAGTTTTTCTAACGGAATAACACTTTCATGCGCGGCTATCTGGAACACACTGTCTGCTGATGTATACACTATCGGATATCCAGTCCTTACGTGTTCATCCCCAAGTTTATCTATGATTTCAGTTCCTGACGCCGAATAATTTGCCAGAGTCCTTGTACCAATACGGTGTTCAAATTCAGCAATAAGATCTTTTGGGAATCCGTTGGGGTATAAAGGAAACGGGTGGTTAATCATGCAGCCCATCATTTCCCAATGCCCGATAGTAGTATCTTTCCCAATCGATTTTTCAGCCATTTTACCGTAACTTCCGGTTAATGATACGGATTCTGATGTTTTTAGGTCAACAATTTCTTGAAGGCCTAACTTTTGAAGATTAGGCAAGGATAATCCCCGTACTTTATCTGCAGTATTAGCAAGAGTATTAGCGCCGGTATCGCCAAACTTCGCCGCGTCGGGAAGCGCGCCGATACCCACACCGTCAAGAACTATTATGATCGCGCGCATAATGTATAAACTTTCTTTTCATAAAACAATTATACTTAATTACTAAATTGTTTAACAAATAGAAAATGCGGGAGTGTTTATTCTTTGAGAAACTTTGATTCTGAATCTTCAATCTTGCTTACGTTTGATAATTTATCGCTCAACCTCTGGAGTTTGCGTTCGCCTTCGTCAAACGTACTCTGCGCGTGCCGTAAATGTTTACCTAATAAAATAAAATCTTCATTAAACTTCCCCAGGTCAGTCTCAAGCCTCAGGAGGTTATCCACTACCACACGGGCGTTACGTTCAATCGCGAACCCGCGCAAACCAAGCACTATAGCCTGTAGGTATGCGTACAAACTGTTTGGTGAGACCGGTATAACTTTTTTTACCAGTGCGTAACTAAAGATACTGCTTTCCTCAGCTACATCTTCGTCTTTGATTATAGTCTCGTAATACACGTTTTCCGCAGGAATGTACATCAGCGCAAAATCAAATGTTCCTTCGTCAGGAACGATATACTTCGAAGCAATATCATCTATATGCCGTTTGATATCGCGGATAAACGCGCGTTTAAGCCCGACTTTTTCTGTGTCCTCCGCCGGGGTCTGTATTAACCTCCGAAAATTTTCTAACGGAAACTTAGCATCCACCGGCACCATACCCATGCCAAATTTAATAACAGCATCCACAGACTCACCCGAAACAAATTTATGCTGCATTTCATAATTATGCGCGGGTAAAATCTGGCTCAGAAGGTCACCCAGTAAAAGTTCACCCAACCCTCCACGCAACTTCGGTACCCTGAGTAATTGCTGGAGTTCGGCAATATCCTTGCCAATCTCAAATATCCGCTGATTACCTTCTTTTACTTCCCCAAGCCGTAACTGTACTTCTCCGACAACCCGTGATGCGTTATCTAACCGTTCACCCATTGACTGGTTTGTGCGTTCAGTGAGGTCCATGTTCTCTCGTAGCCGCGTATTTACTTGTTCGTTTAAGGAACTAAAATCCTTTGACACCTGAGTACGTAAAGCATCCAGTTGTTGTTGTATAAGATTTAATGATTGTTCAGAAACTAAACTGCCAACACCGCGGGTGGAAAACACGATTATCCCGGCAAAAACTATGATTACAATCCCTAATGCTATGACTACCGCAATTAATAGATCCATAAAATATGTATTTCTTTAGTCATATATTTTACTACTTTTTCCCGCGTTTTTGTTCAGCTTCACAAATATTCTTTTTCGCAGGGTCATTACCGGGATCTATCTCCAATACTTTTCGCCATGCAATTATTGCTTCTTCGTATTGTCCCTGCATATACAACTTCAACCCTAATTTATAATATGATTCCACGTCTTCCTGATTCACTGTTTTACATTCAGTTACCGTTGAAACATTCTGCGCAATATTTTTGCGGATTACCCGTATTTTTTCAGATACTTCCAAAGCTTTTTTATCGCCAGGAGAGATTTCCAATACCTGTAATATTATTTGTTCAGCTTTTGCGTATACTTTTTGTTCATAAAAATTCTCTGCATCAGACACTTTTTCGCGGATCCATTTTTCACGGCGTTCTTTTATTTCGGCTATCTTCCTGTTTTGTTCCATGACTGCTTTGTTTTTATCAACAAATACTTCCTGTGCGCTTAATGCTCCAATAAGCTTTACGGCTGTTACTTTATCTTCCGGAGCTATCATAAACGCCTGCATAAGATAATTAATCGCGTTTTGGTACTCACTTTTTTGTAGTTCGTCATCTGCACAGGAACGCAGTACCGACAGGTCATTAGTTTTTGCGGTGAGTTCTGCAACAACTTTTTTTAGTAATAATTTTGACATATCCTTCTTTGTTTCATTACTATACCCGCGGTTGAGTGCTTGAAGGTAGCTTCTAAACGCGTCGCTATACTTATAAGACTCAATACTGTTGTTGAACTCAACTATACATTTTCTAATTTCACGTTGAGTTCTAAGTTCTTCGACTTTTGTTTTGTACATAACATATGCCGCATAATTGCGTTCATCAGCTTGAATAATATGCGCCAACCTTTGCACTGTTTCTTCCAGGTTTATATTACCTGTTGATAATGTTAACGCTTTAAATTCCTCGCTTGCCCGTAAACGCTGAGTTTCGATTAATACCTGTTCTTCTATAAACTGCAAATACCTTTTTGAGCGTTCATGCGGGACAAATTTTATTACTTTTATAAACTCATCCTTTGCACGGGAATACTCATTATTCACTAATGCTTTTATCCCTGATAAATAACAAGGTTTTACCTGTTTAAACATTAATGATTCCGGTTCTGTGTCTTCTCTTTCCTCTTCCGCCAAAGCAATAAGCGCTTTATTCTCAAGCAACTGAGCTTCATCCCCACCGGAGAACACCTCAATTGCGATTGAAGTTAATACCTTTACTGCAGCGTAATCCCCGGAATCCGCGAGTGCCCGTGCGCGGGTAAGGTATTTGTTGTATAGCTCCCTGAAATATACTTCTTCTAAAGCATTACCCGCAGTCACTGATGATTTTGCTGTATAAAACGAGGTTTTTAGTTCTTTAGCATATTTTTTTATATACTTCGCAAGTTCACGGTTACGTTGTGGATTGCCGGGATCCAGCGCAGAGATATATTCCGCTATCCCTGCGGAATAATTACCTTCAAAGCATAAACGTTTACCTTCAACCAACGCATCACCATAAATTTTTGAAGTACCTGCAAGCACAATCATAGATAAACAGATAAGTTTCTTTAACATAACCCAACCCCTTCCAACCCGAATTAATCACATTCACCATAAAACCCAGTACGCGACTAAAATAAAACGTTATTTATATTAAATCAAGTAACTCAATAATCCCCATATTTCTTTGCGTAATTAACCATATGCCAGACATTACACGCAGGAACGTTGTAATGCAAGCTATTCGATGAAGATAGTATGTAACACCCTCCCGGTTTACCTTCATCCATACACTCTTTTACAGCCGCTGCAATTTCAGTTTCTGTCCCAGACACCAGTACCGTTGCGCAGTCGAGGTTACCCAGTAATACTAACCGCTTCCCAAAATATTGTTTTAATTCACGTATCCTTATCCCCGCCTGATAATCTATCTCATGATAACCATCCACTCCGGAGTTCAGTAACATATCATCCCACAACAACCGCGTATTCCCATCCGTACGATAGACATAAGGCAGTCCTAGTTCATGACAGTAGGAAGTCATAACTTTTATCCGCGGCTGTAACATCCTGCGGTAGAGTTCAGGCGAGTATACTGGCCCGTGATTATCCGCAATATCACCCCCGCCAAGAACAAAATCTGCACCATGCTCTTTTGCAGCTTTCATATACGCTAACCGTTCATGCAACTGATAATCAAGCCATTTCTCAATAAGTTCAGGGTATAACAACAAAGCTTCCCACCACGCGGCGTCCATCGGAATAGATAACGTACTTGGTACCGCTATACTTTTAACATTTCCAATTTTTGATACGACATAATCCATAGCTTCAAACACGGACGGATCGTACACCACATCCTTTTTTTCTTCATATATTTTGAGATTATCTTCCAAAACCTTACGCAGATGTTCAACACCGCCACGGCGTTGCGTGGAATCCACAACAAACATCTCGCCGGAGTCCGGGCTGAATTTTGAGATTGAAAAACTTTTGTCCATATCACCGAACAGGTAAGTGTTATCATCCAACTTCTTAAAATTAACTCTCTGCCCCTTTTTCGGGACAATAAGGTTTACCGGTATAATATCGTAATCCAGTTTATTGTGATAAAGCTCAACAACATCTTCCGCATAGCGCTGTACCAAGAAGTCGCGTTCTCCTTTTGCCAGTAGTTCATAGTAATCTTTGGTATACTCACCTCCGCCGGTATATGCCTTACGCCCGAGTATTTCCCCGGCAACCCGCGAAACTATCAGCTGGTCAAACACAGGCACACGGCTGGGAAGTTGACGGTTAAATACCGTCTCTACCAATTCTTTACTATTCACTTCTTCCCCATCCTGTCATAAATCTTATTACTTTTAAACCCGTGTTTAAAACGGTTAGTAAAGAAGTATGCCGCTAATTTAACGTCATTATATAGAGTATCCAAAATAAGATGTTCTACAAAACCAATACTTACCCCTATAATCCAGGGATTGTAATTACTTATGATCAACAACATAACGAATAATGGCAGGATTTCCCATGAATGAAGAAGTACATAGAAATGGTCAAGTTCGTAATTGTTGCATTTACGGAAAAATTCTTTTACATCAAAATCAATTTTTTTTATGTTCAGCCAATAGTCCAGCCAGTGGTCTAAGTCAATAAAGACGCCCATCAGGAATGAACCTCCGGCTATAGGCACTGATTTTGTTGTTAAGTACAACACACCGGATACACCGGCAGAGATCGCTAAATGCTGAGTAAATTTAATAATATAACTCCTTCTAAACCCAAGCGAGGGTTTCTTATAACCTTGCTTTTACTTCATGAATAAGC
>JBBAAG010000055.1 GCA_041658405.1 Elusimicrobiota bacterium | reverse complement strand
ATTTACGCGCAGCACGCGTTATGCGGCATGCCGCATGGAAACTTAAGTCTAAAGGAGGGGCTTTACAAGAGTTAAAAGAAGTTGCTATATTGTCTGAGTGAGGTCAAACTCGCTGAAAAACTCCGGTCATAAACATTTATTATTTCTTCTTCTATCCGTTTTCTTGCAGCATCGCGACAAGAAGAACATGTTCCCTGACTAATTTCTTGAACTTTGTAAAATATTGAATCTTTCCGTTTCACTTTAGAAGTTTTAGTATCTTCCTTTAAAACTCTTTTGCAACTTTCACACAAAACAACATTGCCAGCTTTTACTTCAATTATTTCTTCCTGCTTTGCTTGCTCTAATCCTTGCTTTGCCTGCTGACAATCGGAATCTATTTTCAATACTTTTTCGAAACTATCAATTGAAGAATCTATTTCTCCTTTTTGCAAATATTCTTGTGCAAGAATTAATGAATTGGTAATTTCGTCTATCTTATTTATTTCATTTTTAACTTTGTCTAATCTAGTGTCCGCAGGATATTTTGTTAAAAACAGTTGATATTCAACTTTGGATTGTGGATAATTTTTAATTTTATATAAATAAATATTTGCTATGGTAAGCTGTGCGTCACTACTAAATTCACTGGCGGAGTATTTTTCAATAATTTTCTTATATTCTACGATTGATTCTTGATATTTATTCTCATTCTTTAACTTTTCTGCTTCATTAAAATGATACTTAACACCACAACCAGTAACGACTACTAAAAGTATAAAATAAATTAACTGGCCATAAACTTTTCTAATCATTGTTATTTACCTCCAGATTTTATAGTTTTCAATGTTCTGCATAAAAGCTCCACGACCTGTCTTTTATGATCGTCTGTAATTAACCACTTTATTTACCATGATTAAAATTTATAAGATACAAATGTCGTACTTATCGTATTATCTGCGATATTTAAAACTAATTGGGGCATATGAAATCTATAGTCTATTTTGTCATTTTCTTTGTCTAGATGTAACATGCTAGTCTGTTGTATCTCTTTGGCTGATACACCCGAAATGAAACCACTAACAACTCCAGCCACCGTCAAAATCAGAAAATTTCCTTCTTTTGTACTATATGTAGTAAAATCATCCTTAACTGGAGGAGCAAAATAGGCTAACGTTCCTAATACGACACCCGAAATTAGACCAGACAAGGTATATTTATATATAGCTTCTTCTCTAGTTGTTGGCTGAGAACCTAAGATGCCGAAAGTCTTACCTACTGAAGAACAATAATAAACATACCTTTTAGTCTTTATATATTGAGAATCATATTTCAACGCTTTATTTTCATTGTTTGATGATGTAACAGCTGTATCATTTACGTTAGTCGCTTTTCCAAGATCTGCAACGACCTTTAAAATCTCGCCGTGCTTTAGTTCCACAGGTTTTGTAAATTCACCATACCCGTTTCTAACAACTCTTATATTATGTATACCTAAAGGAATATCAGTTATTATGCAAGGTGTAGTAGCACGGTACTGGTCATCGATATATACTTTAGCATCTTTTGGTGTTGAGGTTACAGAAATCCCAGCAATAGATTTTTCTTCTCCATGATTAACAGATACTATTGTACGTTTATCAAACTCGAGGGTAGAAGTGATACATACAGTCTTTCCACCTTTAACTTCAGTAGTTTCTGTGTATTCTTTGTAATCGTTTAGCAACACTTTAACTGTATGAACTCCCGCAGAGATGTCTGGTATTTTGCGTGGGGTATCCGCGTAGTACTTGTTATCGATATACACTTTCGCACCGTTTGGTGTAGACTCTACATACACCGCGCCGGGCTTTTCTCTCAACTGAAGAACCACCTCGTTTTCGCTGTTAAACACAACACTAACCCGTTGTTCCTGCGGAAAGTATTCTACGCCGTACTCCGCTTTGACAGTATGCTCGCCAAGCGCTAATTTTTTAATCCTCAACCCCATCGGCGTTGCCGTACCGACATACACCCCGTCGCACCACACCTGCGCGCCGAGCGGGATGGTCTTAACAACCACCAATCCCATCTGCTGGCTAAGTTCTACGTTTACTTCCTCTGTTTTCCCAATGATAACATTAACCTTCTCCTGTTGTGAAACATACTTGTCTTTGGATATAATTACCTGCCGTGTCCCTGCAGGAACTTTAGGAACTGTAATTGGTGTTTTCCCAATGGGTTCGCCGTCAATAACAACATCGGCACCCGGCGGGTTGCTAACGATTTTAATGCTTCCGTAGCCCACAGTGTCCTCTATCCCGGGAGTTTTGGCAGTATCGACTGCTTTGTTACCCAGAAGTTTGTTCGCTATTCGTGCAGAAAGTTCTTCAATTTTGTCAGGCATAACTTCTAAACTTTGTGTGTCTATACGTTCAGAAACGTCGATTGCTGCGGTTTCTACGTCGTTAACGTCTATGTTTAAAAAATACTTAGTACCGAGCTTGCTTAACCGTCCGGTAATAATCTTTTTTACTTGTAATAACCTGCCCATCTTGACTGCACATTCGCGGTCAGTACACCCACTAAAGTTTTGGAAATTTTGTTCATTTAATATTTTTTGCATATTCCCGCGGTCTACCACAACAAAAAGATTAGTTTTGCCTAGCGAGTATCTTATTTGGTCAGCAATAGATGCAGGTTCTGTCTCTGATACGTTTGTACCAGAAAATTCAGTTACTGCTATATTTAACTTTTCTTCCGCCAAAAGTACATTTGTGAAAAACAATAAGACTAATGGCAGAAAACTGATTCTTTTATTCATGACTAAAACATTATATAACATTTCGATGTTGTTTTTTGACCCTCGTGTTTAACCATCACACTATTTATTTCAACCTTAAAAACACTAAAATCTGTCCGAAAACTACCCGCTTCTTATTACTTTTTCACCACACCATACAACCACTTTCACGACAATAAACGCCCTATAGTCATGCCTCTTTTACCATACCCACATTTTCTTACACTCGCTCTTTTGACATAGTAACCAAAAGGCATTGATACCAGTGTTAACTTTAATACCGTTTCTTTAGATACGATAGCACCGATTTACAGTCCCGGCATTTATTTACTGGTTCCATAAACTCTTCAGGTGATACCGTTATATATCTATCCGGTGTTCTAAGTATCGCTCTCCACGCCTCTGTAATATTTTTGCCTTTCAGTTTCGGACTTGTGACTGTCTCCAATAAATCTTTGTTCTCAGTCGGTATAACATGCACATGCCGATAATCAGAACATTTATGGTCTCTGTTCTTTGTCATCAACCCTGCCAGTAAGGTCTGTCGCATCATCTGATAAAACGGTTCATAATACAAACCCTCTGCTTCCACCTGTTTAAACGGTGAATCTTCGGCTTGAATCAGTTTGTCGTATATCTGATACCGTTCCTTTATATATTTATTTTCCACCGGGTATTTCTCTGTATATTTCCATTCAATAAAAAACATCACTTTCGTATTATCAAAACGCTGCCCGATCATAACAGCATCAATTGACGTACAATTTGCTCCAGGTGTCCAGGATTTTTCTTTCAAGTAGTTTTTCTCACCGATAAATTCAAACTCTACATAGCCCGTGTCTACAGTGCGCGCACACAAAATATTTTTATCAAGAGCTTTCAATACTTCGGTTGCTACATCTTTTCTCTGACGCATAAAAAATAAGTGATTCAAACACGCGACTTGTGACGAAAGCAAGTGTCCCGATGGTTCATTAAAATTACCAGGCCAGAAAGGTATCTTGTTCGTCTTGAAATACTCTTTTACATCCTGCCGTATGCCTTCCCAAAGATTAGATTCCGGTTCCCTTAAAACAAAATCCCGGGCTTTACCTTTAAAAACGCCCTGCCCCGAATCCTTAAATACTGAATCCCGGGTCTTAACAGCTTTTGTCCGTTGTTGTTCTCTGTAACTCATGCGACCTCCTCATTTTATTAGGGAGTCATACAGCAAGTTCCCTGATTTGATACCACTGATTATATGATTTCTCTCAGCAATTATCAAGACACTCATTAACTACCCCAATATTTAATACTCCGACGCTATCCTCTGTTCAACTATTACACACTACCTCTAGAATCAACTGTGGCATTGTTTTGGCTTGATTTGGTTAGCGTGCCAGTCCAATCCACCCTGACCTTCACTGTACCAACCATACCCACCTTGAATCATCTTGGATTTGTTTTCCTATCCTTTTACCAAGATACAGCCACTTCCCCGATCCTTCTACACTATCAAACTCTACTACCCTTCACACTTCTACCACCGGAACCTACCAAACTCTTACCCTACTTTCATCGTCTCTAAAAACAAACACAAACACTCAACAACCACACCGCCTAACCCATTTGTTTCACGTCTATCCCCAACACATACTAACATATACATCCGCCCAGCTCTCTTTATCCACACCGACACGCTACCACACTTCTTATCAATATTCTACGCCGATATTTTCTTATACTTTTCTGCCACACTTTGTCTTGCGTTTCTCCTCTAAACCTCAATTTTCACTTCATTCAATCCTATAATTTCAGGGCTTTCTATCCTTCTTCCCTTCAACTCCACAATTAAACTACCAATCCGATTCCGCTCAGGCTTTATCGCCCCAGCACAATACCGTTTCCAGTACTGTTCCTTATTCTTAACTTTATACCCAGTGCCAATACCAGTACAAATCCGACGCCAGTAACATTACCACTGCTATTACTGGTCCCGCCCTGAACCTAAACTACTGTCATCTTTTAGTTCAGGGGGCAAGGGGGGCTATGGGGGGTTAGGGGGTGTTCTGTTCTGGAGTGTTAGAAGAAAGAAGTTGCTGTTATGATTGCCGTGACTGTGGAGTTATTAGTACCGTGCCTGATTTCCGGACGCAAACGACGCCCGCTTTTTTCACATTATCCACCCCGGGGACACATTTTTTTAATCATTAACTCCGACGATACCATAAAACCTATACAACTAAAACACCCCTGAACACCTTCTTTATCCTTGGCTTTGTTGAATATATCCGTGATCCGTTGACAATAGTTTTTTTCTAATCTTCCTTTTTTAATAATATACGCCCCGTGGGTTGACATTTATACACCGCTTGAGATCCTTGACACAGCTACAATACCATTTCAACTCGTAAACTATCATTTTTTATAGTTTGGGGTATATTTAGACGACAAAACACTATAAATTCTTGCCAAAATCTTGCCACTTTTAGCACAGAACTATACATCACCATACATAATGATACACACACAAATTTCTTTTTCTGTATACAGGGAATTTATTTACCGACGAGGTTATAGATTTTTACCGTTAGACGATGCTCTCCCAACTGAGCTACACCCCCATCTTGTAAGGTATATATCATTATACTTTTTTAGGGTGTTGTGTAAAGAAAAATTCACTTTTTGTATATCTTCATATTTTCTATGATTATATTCTTTGCATCCACCAAATTCTTTGCCCTGAAATCCGGTTTTAATTCCCGATTATACTCATAATCAATCAGTATTGTCCTGCACCCGGCGTTTCTTCCGGCATCAATGTCTCTCCATAGGTCACCTATGAAAAACGATTCTTTTATATCAATGTCCCACTTCTTCGCAGCTGATAAAATCATGCCAGGTTCAGGTTTTCGGCATCCGCACTTATCCTTATCATCATGCGGGCAAACGATTACTTCATCAATCCCGCAGTTGAGCTTAAGGTACTCATTCATTTTGTTGAGTTCATCCCATGTCATTATTTTACGGGTGATATCCGGCTGGTTAGTAACAACCAGTGTGACAAACCCCAGTGATTTTAGCTCTGACACAACACTCTTCGCACTGTCAATAATACAAAAATCCTCAATCCTTTTAGGCGACTGAGGGTTTCCGTTTCTTATAATAGCTTTATTCAACACACCGTCACGGTCAAAAAACACAGCTTTTTTGCTCATAGATTAATCTCCTTATTTCATAGTCCTCATCTTTTGGATAACACCAGACATACCATCTGTTTCTTCAATATTTCGCATAATAATAAATCCCTGGCCATACAGGTCCGTACGCTTGGTTATCTGCGCAGCTTCATTCTTGAACCCGAAATTGAGTAATGCTTTGTATAAAACCCATTCCGCAAAACCTTCAGTGAGAACCAACCTTTGATCTTTGGGACAGTTCGCGTACTGCCACGCATGCGCGTACTCATGCGCAAGTACGCCAACCGCTAGTGCCTGTGGCAGGTTCTCAAGAAGGTATATTTTGTACTTCCTGCCTTTCTTCTGGAATAAACCCAGGAGGTCGGCTTTATCACCGGACTCCACACCGTTGCCTATAGTGCCCATCTTGTTTTTATCAACGAGTTCTACTTTGGGGAGATGGTCTACGTATAAACCCAGGGTTACACGGATATATTTACTTGTCCGCGCCAGTAGTTGATCTACTTTGATACTATCCTTCACGGCAGTACGGTTGCATATTTCACAGATAAGCCTGTCATCGGGTAATAATAAATATGTTTTTCCTACCGGATTCCCGCAGACATCGCATTTATTATTACTTTTATGGCATTTGATACAGTACGACTTCCCGCTGTTGTCGTATGTCCACCAGCGTGTAACCAGCGCGATACCGCAGGACGCGCATTTTTCGGTTTTTTGATAACACTTTTCACAGACCGGGTTGTCTTCAACAACATATCCATTATCAAACAAATTACCGCAGAGCCGGCATTTTTGTTTATGCTGATAACATTCATCGCAATACTTCTCACCGGATTCTACAACCCAGTATTTTCCGGTAATAATATTTGCGCAGGACATACATCGCGGTAAATTGTTAAAACATGCCGGGCAGGTGGTTCTCCCGTCTTTTAGATTGAAGTACTGGCCATAGATAATTTTGCCGCATAGATTACAATTAATTTCAGCGGCTGCATATAAAGTGCAGGTAAAAAAAATCAGGGCTAATATAACTACCGGTATTTTATTGAATTTCATAATGTTTATTGTAATAATTATGTTTGAATAATACAAATTTCAATATATTTGTTATTATACCTATCGTAGAAGGGAAATTATTATGACAGCTATACAGACGATTGATTTAACCAAAAAGTTTAAGGGCCGTACTGCTGTGGATACGCTTAATCTTACAATAAAAAAAGGCGAACTTTTTGCCTTACTTGGCCTAAACGGTGCGGGGAAAACTACGACTATCAAGATGCTATGCTGCTTATTATCTCCCACCAGCGGAACCGCTGTGTTATTAGGCGATAGTATTGTTGAACAAGCAGTAGCGGTGAAACAAAAAATTAATTTATCCCCGCAGGAAACTGCGGTTGCGCCCGGCCTTTCAGTTAAGGAAAACCTGGAATTGATCGCAAGAATATATGGGCTGGGGAAAAAAGCTGCACGGTTAAAAACTGAAGAAACAATGCAGGCATTTGGATTATCCGCCCGCGCTAAGGATAAGGCAAAAACTTTATCCGGTGGCCTGCAGCGGAGGTTGAGTATCGCAATGGCGCTGATCTCAAACCCGGAGATAATCTTTCTTGATGAACCAACCCTTGGGCTGGATATTGTCGCACGGCGTGAGTTATGGAAGGTAATGAATGATCTAAAAGGTAAGATAACGATGGTACTGACAACGCATTATCTTGAGGAAGCAGTTGCGTTATCGGATAGAATCGGTATTATGCATAACGGTAAACTTAAAGCACTGGGTACTGCGGAGGAGTTAAAACAACAAACCGGGAAAGCGTCATTTGAAGACGCGTTTCTCGCAGTGACGGAAGCGGGGGTAGTGTAATGAGATTCACAGCTTTCGCTTCACGCAACTACAAGGAATTACTTAGAGATCCGCTGAGTTTGATTTTCTGTATAATCTTTCCTTTATTTTTATTGGTTATGGTAGCGATACTCAATAAACGTATGCCGCCGGTTGAAATATTTAAGATCGAAAACTTTGCTCCGGGGACTGTTGTATTCGGGTTTTCGTTCTTAACACTATTTTCGGGGATGCTGATAGGGAAGGATAGAAGTACGTCGTTCTTAACACGCTTATTTGCGTCACCGCTTACGGCAACGGATTATATTCTGGGGTATTCACTTCCTTTATTACCCATAGCATTACTGCAAAGTACAGTTTTTTTTGTTACCGCGTTTTTTTTGGAATTACCCGTTACGATAAATGTATTACTGACTCTTATAGTCCTTATTCCCGCAGCCGTGCTGTTCATAGGTTTTGGGTTATTGTTTGGCAGTATCTTTACTGATAAACAAGTGGGCGGGATTTTTTCTATATTTGTCTGGATAGTAACTTTATTAAGTGGTATGTGGCTACCTTTGGATATGGTAGGGGGGACAATAAAAAAAGTTGCCTATGCTTTACCGTTTACTCATGCAATCGCAGCGGCAAAAGCTGCGCTCCTGGGCGATTTTTCGGTGATATTACCACATCTTTTATGGGTTAGCGGGTACGCAGTAATTGTTTTTATTTTAGGCGTATTGGCTTTTAAAAACCAAATGAAGGGTTAGCCTTTATTTATTGAGTTGAGTTCTGAATACAAACTCGCTGTTCCCATGGCCGTAACAGCGGATTGAGTTTATAAGTGTAAACCCGTCTCTATGGAAGAATGATACTACGTCGTCAAACCGTGCTACTTCAAACGGGTACCCGCCAACCCAGTCAATAACGTCATGCCAGGGTGACATCCCGCGGTTTTTTTCGTAGGTTTTCCATGTGCTCCCGGGTTGGAGTTTGAGTAAGTCTTTTATGAATGTAGGGTACCAGAGACGGATAAATGCAAGGTATAGGATGAGTGTTTTCAATAATTTGGTTGGCGCGGTGTTATACCAACGCTTAATGGTTTTCCATACTACGCTTTGCCAGCCTTGGTCGTTGTATAACGCTATAAAGATGGTACTATCCCCGGTGGCAGCCAGGTTTTTTGTATTCCTCAACGTCTGCCACATATTACCAGTATGATGAAGCACACCCCAGGAGTAGACTATGTTGTAGGTACCAAGTTTTGAGAGGTATGCTGTATCCAGAATATCGCCATGTTCAACCGTCCAGCCTGTATCTTCCGGGTAGTATAAGGATTTAATTTTTGCGGTAGTTTCTACGCTGTTAGGGTCGTAGTCAAACGAATGGATTTTCTTAGCGCCTAACCGTTTCGCTGCTAATGAAAATAGTCCGCTGCCGGAACCTATATCGATAAACGTTTTACCTTCCAGCGTGTCTGTCTTCAACATTGACTTCAGGGAATTAACGGCTTCCCCGATTTTTTTGTCGTCAATTGTTGTGGAATAACTACCCCAGTTTTTGCCAAATCCAAACCTTGTGGTATCCATTGATATGGTTTTACTTAATAACCGCGAGCTTGCCGGCTACTTTATTACTCAACGGATCGGTGATTAGATATACGTATACACCTGTTGCTACGGGTTCACCTGCGGAATTTGTTAGGTCCCAGGTTTCTATATCGTCATAGTCGTAGTTAAAGAGTTCTCTTACGAGTTCACCGTTGATATTATAAAGTTTTATTACCGCGTCTTTTGTTATCCTTGAGAATGCAATTGCCTGTGTCCCGGTCGTCGGGTTGGGGTATACACGCACACTCGCAAGGGTTGTGGGGATCGCCCGGCCAAGTAATGCAAAGACAGAACAATGGGGGATAGATAACGTAACAATTTTGTAGGTTGTGTTGATAAGCGGTAAACTTAATCCTGTTTCCCAGCGGGTGGAGTTAAGCGTGTATATGTTTAACGTATTAACATTGATATTCCCGGTATCCGTAGCGTTATCATTATTATTATCGTCATACGGGATGGATAACAGCATTGATAGTAAATAATCGTTTGAGGTTAATCTTTGGCTGTAGCGGTTATATCCGTTGATCTCAACTAAACCATTCTTTATGAGGTTTAAACTCAACGTTTTTCTCGCGTAGGTATTAGCCTCCGCGATATCCGTTACATTAGCGTACTCCGGTGCGGTTAGAGACAGTATGTTAAACGTAAAATACGCGTCTGTACTCAATGTTCCGGAGGGGATGTATAACCTTAATTTACTGTCATATCCGGAAACTACGGTGTTATGCTTTGTATGGTCAAGGAGTACCATAAAATTATCATCAATGATTGATGCTATTCGCCCGTCGGGCATTGTGACCGCAATTTTGTATTTTGCAGCAGTTACTCCCGCGAGGTCAATTATACAGGTGAATGAGCTTACATTCGTTCTTGTTATGGATAACGGTGTGATAACATTATTCCCGTTAGTTAGAGTTAATACTGGAACTGTGTTGAAGCCCGACCCGGAGAATGTTATTGCCACAGTACCGGTATTTACTGCATAAGTAAGGCTTGCTGTAGAAATAGTTACTGTAGTTGACGTGTCAACCGATAACTTAAAGTTAATATTATCAATAAACAGTCCGGTAGTAAGGGTTACGGTGTACTGCGTATCCGTGGTATAACCTTCTTTCCCGGCGGTAATTGTATAACTCCCGGGGGTTAGCGCATAAATAAAACTGCCGTCATTTGCAGTTACTAAATTATACGCGTACTGGCTGCCGGTTATTGTAACACTCGCTCCGGTAACCGCTGTGGTGTTATCTGTTTCTGTAACTTTTCCGGAAATAGTTGCCGAGGTTATTGTTATCTCGGTAGCAACAAATTTTACGGCATCCGCTATGACATAAGTACCGGATGAAAAGTTGTTGGATAACGATACCCGTGCAGTGATGCCTGTGGTGAATGAAAAAGTTCCTAACGGCATCCATTCGCCATTATTTAGTGTTTGGTTAACCATAAACATTGTAGTACCGGTTGCGTGGGTAACCGTATATTTTGCATCAGTTGAACGTGTTCCCGCGGAGGTCCACATTGCGTATACTGTGTAACTACCGTCAACGGGTATGGCTGTGCGCCATTCAAATGTCTGGCCCGCAGGTGTGTTTGTGGTGTACTTATAACCAGACCCGTAATAACCGTTAGCTGTAGTGCTGTTACTCCAATCACCTATGGCGGTAACTTTTGTGGTTTCCGCGTCGTCTAGAATAATATCGTTGGTGGTTACCGGTAATAAAAAGTTATACCCGGTAATCATAATACCTGTTTCCACTGCGATCGGGGTTGATGTTTTGGTTTGGTACCCGATCTTACTCGCGCGGAGAATGTAAGTGTTGGTTGGGAGGTCAATTTCGTAATTACCGTTAGAGTCAGTATTGACAGAGTTTATGACGGTACTGTTCTCCAGAGCTTCAACCAGTGCATCAGCGATTGAATGGCTTGTGCTTACTACTTTACCGCTTATACGCCCTCTTGATACAACTGGAGGATATATCGCTTGTTCTACTGACCATGGGCTCGCAATTTTTACGGTATCAATTGTCTGTACTGCCCAGTAGTAGGTAGTGTTTTGGAGGACACTAAACGTTAAGGTATTAACCGTATTTTGCCCTTGCGGGATTAACCGTTTACCATTGCGTACCGAAGATAGTAGGTTGCATCCCCCGGGGAATGTGCCAATACGAACGTTATAAATTAATGCTGCTTGCGGGGTCTCCACATCACTTCCTGTTCCCCATGTAAGAGATATCGCGCCGTTGCTATAAACCCCTTTGAAACTGCTTGACGGGGGTACCGGTACGGTATTGTTTTTTATTGTGTAAAGGTTGGAGATAAGAACCTTAGCTTTATTATTTTGAGTAGTAAAACAGTCCAGGGTGTTGTCATTATTAAAATCCGCGGTTTCTATTTCATAACTATTCTTTGCGGAAAGGTCGGTGAACGCATAAAAACTGTCGTTTCCAAGGTTGACATAAATCCGGTCTTTCGCGGTATTATTAGCTAGAACAATATCCGCAAGGCCGTCATTATTAAAATCACCGCAGGAAAGCGAGGATACAACATCAGTGAGCCCCGAGGACCACATTTGCGTAAAACTCATTGCGCCATTATTGCGGTACGCACGGGTAGAAGAATTATAAAACCCGCCGATAATATCCATATCACCGTCGTTATCAAGGTCCGCGATATCAAGCCCGCCGTAGTTCGCTGCCGGGTTTGCCTGCCAGGAGAGCGTAAATTTGTTATTCCCCGTGTTTTTGTATACCGCGAGATACGGTGTGCGGGAAGATACCACCGCAAAATCAATGTACCCGTCATTATCAAAGTCGTTACACGCAAACCTGTATGACCTCAGGGTTTCTGTTGAGGACCAGGTTAAGGTAAAAACATTATTCCCGGAGTTAAGGTACATTTTAAGTGAATCACGGTAGTTACCCACGATGAAGTCTAGTTTACCGTCATTATTGAAGTCTGCCCATGCGGAGCATCGTACGGGATCGGAATCTGTGGATGCCCAGGATTGTGTAAAACTATGGTTTCCTGAATTACGGTATACGCGTTTAGTTTCATCTTCATTTGCGGATAAAAGGTCCGGGTACCCGTCATTATTATAATCTCCCGCAGAGAGGGAGTATAGCCCGTAGGAGCTTGAAGTTTGTGTGGTCTGGCAGTCAAGGACAAACGCGCCGTTGGTGTTACGGTAAACAAAGACAGGGTCTTGGTAATTAGCAATTGCGATATCCATACTCCCGTCGTTATCATAATCCGCTATAGCTATAGCATAGGTACTATCACTTGCCGGTATAGCAGTATTTGCTTTACTATAAACCCAGGCGTAAGCCGAAACTTTTGAGGAGTACGCTGAAGGATTTTCTGCATCATCGTATGTGCGCAGCCAGATGTAGTATGTAGCAAATGGTACAAGAGCGGTTAGGTTGAGTATTTGATTAACCCCCGGCTTTGTAGTAGTTGGGATAAACAATACATAATTATCTGAAGATGCGGATATATTTGCTGATTTTGTGGTGTACGTTATCTCAAATTTGCTGTTAATTAAATCTCCTTTTATACCGTTATCCCCGGGTGCGGTCCAGGTAAGAAGGATTTGTTCGCGTGTCGATGCGGTAAGGTTTGTCACCGCGGAAGGAGACACCCCGTCGAAATTAGAGTATGCACTGGCAACTGTGGAGAATGCACTCCAGTTACGCGCATTATCCGCTATGCGTAACCACAAAAAGTATGTCGCTCCGGGAAGTAAACCGGTAACTGTATGTGTTTGCGTAGTACCCGCAAGAATTTCAAGCGGCCAGATTGTGGAATTCAAGGCAGTACTCCCGCCGTCAGCTGCGTTTGTGGAACTACGAATTTCCATCAACGCGTCATAAAGGTCACCGGTACTGCCGTCATCACCTGTTGCGGTCCAGTCAAGTGTTATCCCGCCAACCGCGTTTTCTGCAGGTGCGGCAGTTGAGATAACCACAGTCCCCGGTGCGGTGAAGTCGGTGGTAAGCTGCATTGTAAAATTAATATTCGCGGTTGTGGAAGACGGTATTACCATAACATTACTTTGGGTTTGCGGGTCATAAGGTGGATATGATGCACGGAGTGTCCATGTACCTCGCGGGGCAAGGATAGAGTATAAGCCATTTTCACCGGTTAAGGTTGAGGTAATCTCTGTATTAGTATCGGACATTACACGTATTTTTGCGCCGTTAAGAGGGGTAACACCGCCGGGTTGATAAACAATACCGGTGA
This sequence comes from Elusimicrobiota bacterium, assembly GCA_041658405.1. Taxonomy (NCBI): domain Bacteria; kingdom Pseudomonadati; phylum Elusimicrobiota; species Elusimicrobiota bacterium. The sequence goes on along the minus strand of JBBAAG010000055.1, from coordinate 7,913 downwards.
TATACCCGCCAAGGTTTGAGATATTTACATCATTTATATACCATCCAAGGTAACTGTTATAATTTGGATCTACGGTATCAAACCTGAATTTGATGAGTATCTTAGAATTTGCGTAAGCACTGAGGTCAAGGTCAACTTTATACCATGCGCTTTGCGTACCTGCGCTGTCATATACTTTATTCCAGGTTGTACCATAATCGGGGGAAACGAATACTTGGCGTTTATCCGCACCAGTCCGCCCATCGGTTTGTTCATAACTCCAGAAGGTTAACCTGCTTTGAGCTGTTACTATTCCATAAAACGGGGTGATAAGATCACCTGCGTTTTGTAATGCGTTATCATAATCCCCGGTATCGTCTTTACCGTACCAAAAAGTTGGTGCGGTTGAAACCGCTGAATGGTAGTATGTATTCCCAGAAAAAACTTCATGCCAAAAACCGTTAGCATAAAACCCTGTGCTTGGAGTTAGTGTGTAATTACGTGTCATCGTGGTATCCGGTACAATGGTTTGCGCGTCTAGTGTTACGACATCATACCCCGGGCCTTCCACGCGGAATGTGTAAGTTCCGGAAGTTAGGTTCAACGAATAGTATCCGTTTTCATTCGGTTGGATTTTGGTGGAGACAATATTGTTCTGTAAGAATTCTATATTGACATTATATATAGGTTTAAGTGTTCCGGTTTCAGTAACTTGTCCTGCTATTGTTCCCATTATTGCTTGGATACTATAATTCCGTACAATATTTTGGAATGATGATATTAAAACATTATTTTCCTGTACGCTGGAGAATCCATCCGCTGTGACTGTTACAGTATAGGCACCAGTACCTAATACTAGCGAATACGCGCCGTTGGCATCCGTTAATTTATTACCTTTTAAAACAGTGCCAAGCCATATTTGTACGGACGCACCGGAGACTGGTGTTGAACCGCCGGTTTTGGTGATTACTCCTTGGATTGAGCCGGTATCCGCCGTAATTTTCCAGGGCATCGGGGGAACTATAGCGATTTCGTTATACGGCCCGCCGGTGGCAACGAGGTCGTCGTAGTACGCACGGGATTTTAATGTGGAATGCGCAAAGATTGCGCTGCCACTGATACCCGCGGTGTTTCGTGCGAGAACGATTTCGTTGTTTACTTCCGAGAACGATGCATAGTCGGCTATCAACCCGGAGTATATATGGCGCCCATAGGAGTTCGCGCCAAAGTCTTCAACTAAAGTTTTGAAGTTCCACCCTCCGCCGGAGGTGTTGACTATTGGCCAGTAGATCATCGGGCATTCAAAATCAATGATACCTTTCGCCAGCCATTTACGTGAGTCCTGGTAATAATCACTGTATCCTTCGGATGAACCCCAGCCCCAGATATCTTTATAGATACCCCATACGGAAGCAGAAATTTTTTTGCCGGGTTTTATACCATTCGGGCCGGCAATACCGTTATATACGCGTTCTACAAAACCTGTTATTTGTTCACGCTGCCATTCTGCCCATGCGAGGTTATTGGGATTACCCCCGCCAACAGTATGGTCATTGAAACGTTGGGTACTGATGGTATCATGTGAGTACTGAGGGTTGGGGTAGCGGATATAGTCAAAATGTATGCCATCAACATTGTAGCTAGTTATTATATCGACTACCACGTTATAGAGATGGTCCTGTACGGCAGGTATCCCGGGGCTTACTGAAACATAACTACTGTTTAATGCTTGTTTTGTACCGTTGCTATCTACGCAGATCCAGTCCGGATGCGCGTTGTATATGTGTGTAGGTGTACAGGATGGAGGGGCGGAGGTGCCGCTCCATGCGGGGAATGTGTTTATCCATGCGTGGAGCTCAAGCCCGGCGGCATGCGCACGGGTGACAGCTTCCGCTAAAGGGTCCCACCCGGGATCTACACCCAGTGTACCGAGGTCGTCAGACCAGGGTTCATATTTTGAATTATAGAACGCATCCGCTGTACCGCGTACCTGAAACAACACGATATTAAAATTAGCATTTTTTGCCTGGGTGATTAAGGCCTGGATATCGGCTGCGTTTTTGTAGTCCCACCGGGTAATCCATAAACATCGCCCTTCGGTGAGTACTGCGCGGGCATTTAATGTAAAGGAAAAAATTAATATACAACTCAACAACAGGCATACAACGCGTTTCATAAGTTTTATTACAACCTCATTCAGTATTTAATTGAAATTATTGCCTTATTTTACTATATGCACTGTTTATAATACCAATAAATTATAATTCTAATAGTGCTTATGTTAGACCCTGTGTTACAATAAAAAGTTCCATTAATATTTGCGGAGATCAATATTCAGGTGTTATAATAAATATAGATTCAAGGGTATATACCTATTATCGGAAGGATGGTAATTAAACCTTATTATGAACCAAAAAAAGTTGGTATTCGCGTTGTACTTCGGTAACCGCGGGTTTTTCCCGGCAAGCCTTATTGCACAGGCACGGCGTGAACTTGTGCAGGTGTTAAAGAAAAACGGGTACGGATACATTATCCTTAATGAAAATGCTACACGGTACGGTGCTGTTGAAACTTCAAAAGAAGGTGAGGTGTACGCAAAGTTTTTGGACCGTAACCGCGGGAATTATGACGGTGTAATCCTCAGCCTGCCAAACTTCGGGGATGAAAACGGTGCGGTGGCTGCATTAAAAAATGCAGGGGTGCCGATACTTGTACAAGCATATCCAGATGAGTTAACCAAAATGTCACCGGATAAACGCAGGGATGCGTACTGCGGGAAGTTATCGGTTATGGATATGTTTGTGCAGTACGGGATTAAGTTCACAGCATTGCCGCCTCATACACTTGCACCTACGACCGCAGAATTTGCTGTGCAGGTGGACTACTTCGCACGGGTATGCCGCGTAGTGAATAAACTAAAAAATATGACCGTCGGAGCTATTGGCGCGAGAACAACAGCGTTTAAAACTGTGCGTATCGACGAGGTTGCGTTACAGAATAACGGTATTACAATGGAAACATACGATTTTTCTGAAGTTTTGTACCGCATACAGAAAGTTAATGAAAAAAGTGCAAGGTATAAAGGTGTTGCACTGAAACTCCGGAAGTATTCGGACTGGACTTCAGTACCGGAGGAAGCGTTCAGGAATATTGTTAAATTAGGTATTGCGGTTGAGGATATTATCAACGAAAATACACTTGATGCTGTAGCAGTACGTTGCTGGGTTGAAATGCAAAAAATGCTGGGTATCTCGCCTTGTGTGTATATGAGTATGCTGAACAATGCGGGTATCCCTGCAGCGTGTGAAGTGGATATCGGAAGCGCGGTTACAATGTACGCTCTGCAACAAGCGTCAGGGAATGTTTCCGCGTGCCTTGACTGGAACAATAATTATGGTGATAATCCGGATAAATGCATATTGTTCCATTGCGGGCCTATCCCCCAGGCGATGATGAAAGAGAAAGGCAAAGTTGTTGATCATGCGATACTCGCAAATGATAAAGAAGTTGGGCCGAACCGTTCCTTTGGGCCTAACCACGGGCGTATCGCAGCGGGTGAGTTTACTTTTGCAAGTATGCTGACTTCAAAAGGGAAACTAAGATTTTACGCGGGGGAAGGCGTGTTTACTGACGATAAAATACCGCCGGACTTTTTTGGCTGTGCAGGTGTAGCGGAGATACCGTCGTTACAAGATGTGTTGTTGTATATCGGCAAAAACGGGCACCGGCATCATGTCGCGATAACCACCGGCCATGTGCTTGATCCCGTGACGGAAGCGTTATCTAATTATCTTGGGTTTGATGTTGCTCTCCCGCAGAAAAAAGGGTAAATACAAAAATGTTTTTGGTGGTTGACCTCGGGACTACGAGTGTAAGAAGCAGTATTATAGATAAATTCGGGAAAACCTTGGCGTTTGAAGCGAGGGAATATCCTATTATACATCCAAAACCTGATTGGGCGGAACAGGATCCATTGGTATGGTGGAAAAATGTTGTTATAACAATGAAAGCTGTAACGGCAAAGGTTAAACAAAATAAATGTATTTCCGCTATAACAGTGACATCGCAGCGGGAAGGGCTTGTCCCGGTGGATGATAAATGCCGGTGTTTGAGTAACTGTATTATCTGGATGGATAAACGTACAGTATCTCAAGCTGAAGAAGTAAAGAAAGTTGCCGGTACAAATGCGGTGTTCAAACTTACCGGATTGAGGATAGACCCCTCATTTTCGTTATGTAAACTTTTATGGATAAAACATAATAAGCCGGAGTTATACCGTTCAGCGTACAAGTTTTTACAGGCGGAAGATTATATTATCGCAAAACTTACCGGCCGGTTTGTGACAGAACCGTCAATCGCATCACGGACTATGATGCTGGATATCCGTAAACGCGTATGGTCTCGTCAGATGTTTACAAAATTTGGGGTGGATACAAAAAAATTTCCTGAGATCCTTGAATCCGGGACGGTAGTTGGTGAAGTACTTCCAAGTATTGCGCGGGAAGTAGGGTTGGAAGGTGTAACAAAAGTTATTACCGGCGGAGGTGACCAGCAATGCGCAGCCGTGGGTGTTGGCGCAGTGAAGGAAGGGATCGTTAGCGTTAGTATTGGAACATCATCGGTGTTAAGTATGACACTCAACCACCCGGTGCTCGATCCCGGGAGAAAGATGTTATGCTGTTGCGCAGCGGTACCTGGGAAGTGGGAACTTGAACCGCCGATATGGACCACCGGGGTGTTACTACGATGGTGCAGGGATGTATTATATGAGAACACTAATTATGACGATATGGTATCTTCAGCGGTAAAAACCGGGATTGGTGCTGGTAAGTTGGTTGTATTACCATACTTCATGGGTGCCGGTGCGCCGTTGTGGAACCCTGACGCAAGAGGTGTGTTTATAGGGTTAACACTCGGGCATACACGTGAAAATATTGTCCGTGCAGTACTTGAATCTGTTGCGTATGAGATACGATCAAACCTTGAATATATGGAACACCTAGGGGTGAAGATCGGTACGGTAATACTCAGTGGCGGGGGTGCAAAAAGCCGTCTCTGGGCAAAGATAGTGGCGGATTGTATAGGTAAACGTATAGTACTAACCGCTTCTGCGGAGGCCGCTACGCTTGGCGCAGCGGTACTTGCGAGTACTTCAACAGGTACCTACCAGACGGTGTATGATGCGGTTAAACATATGGTACACCATAAAAGCATAGTTATTCCGGATAAACGTAATTATCGTGAATATACAAAGTATTATGGTGTATACAAAAATGCGTATGCCGGGTTAGAGAAAGTGTTTCATTTGATAGCAGGTATATGAGTATGGAAAAATGGTAAAAGGAGATTTATAGCAGTATGGCTGTGATATCAAAACCGCGGGAAGTTAAACGCATACTTCAATGGTTACGTAAACACAATGCGTGTATACCAGCTTTTGGGACGGAGAACGCGTTAACTACAGAATCTATAATCGTCGCGGCACACGAGACCGGGCGGAAGATGGGGATACCCAGAATACCCGTTATGCTAGCGTTTACCGGGCATTATCCTTCCCGTCAGCAGTTAGCAAATTATACGGTTACCAATAATGTGTGGGACGGGTTTTTGGCGGTACGCGATGATGTTTACCGTCTCGCCGGTAAAGGTGCAAAGTTTTATAGTACCGTTAATGTTATGGTACATTTTGACCATGGGCATCCCGAGCTTGACCATAAAGTGTTTGAAGCTGGTAAAAACTTTTTTTCGTCAGTGATGTATGACTGTTCGCATTTGAATTTAAAGACAAATATGGCACGGACTGCGGTGTTTGTAAAGAATAACCGCAATTATTACCTTGTTGAAGGCGTGGTGGATGAAATTTATGAATCCGGGACGGGAGCTGAAAAAAATGTATTCACCGATCCTGTTGCTGCTGAGAAATACGTGCATGCAACCGGGGTTGATCTTATTGTCGTGAACCTTGGGACGGAACACCGCGCGGCTGTAGCCGATATAAAATACGACCACGCGCGTGCACGAAGTATCAGCCGGCGGGTAGGGAAAATGTTGGTCCTGCACGGGACGTCAAGTTTACCTGAACAGAAACTCGCGCGGTTATCTGGCGATGGTATTATTAAAGTTAATATTTGGACGATGCTGGAGAAAACGGGTACTGCAGCAGTGGTGTTGGATAGTATCCATAATTTAGGGTGTGTCCTTCCACCGCAGGAGCTTAAGGCGCTTAAGGAAAAAAATGTTATCACAGAAAAGTTTTATCAACGCGTTACCCGGCAAAAAATGGACCTCAGGTATTTTACGTACCTGCATATGCGTAACGATTCATGGATACCGGCAGTCCAAAAAAAAATGGGTATGTTTTACTCGCGGTTCGGGTATCATAGGCTCGGGTAAATATTTTTTTGTTGACAGAAACAGTGTTTTGTGCTAATAATAACTACTGATAAGGAAGTAGTTGAAACATAGATGTAACCTTCTTACACAGTTATGTAAGAAGGTTTTTGTTTTTATACACAGTCAATAGACTATGCCGTCCATTCTACCAACGTGCGTGGTAAATCGAACAAAGAAGTCCTCTTGTATTTTAATACACACATGGGAATGGGAAATATGGTTAAAGAAAGGATTTTAGGATATATTAATTTATGAATACTGAAACTTTAGTAATAAACTCCGGGGATACTGCGTGGGTGTTGATATCCGCCGCGCTGGTGATGCTCATGACTCCGGCGTTAGGGTTTTTTTATGGAGGGATGGTAAGAAAAAAGAATTTGTTATCCACGATAATGCTTAGCATGGTTATCGCATCCGTTATAGGTATCCAATGGATTCTTTACGGATATAGTATTTCATTCGGGCCGGATAAAGGAGGTATTATCGGCGGGCTTGAATGGCTTGGATTAAATACTGTCGGGCAAAGCCCAAGCCCGGACTATGCATCTACAGTCCCGCACTTAGCTTTTATGATATTCCAGGCAATGTTTGCGGTAATAACCCCGGCATTGATCACTGGCGCGTTTGTTGAACGCGTAAACTTCTGCGGGTTTTTGGTATTCACTCTTTTATGGTCAACTATTGTATATGATCCTGTTGCGCACTGGGTTTGGGGTATCGGCGGATGGTTACGCGGATTTGGTGCATTAGATTTTGCAGGAGGGACAGTTGTGCATATTACCGCAGGAGTGTCAGCATTGGCAATGGCAATAGTTTTGGGTAAACGTAAAGGTTACGGAGATACTACGATTGAGCCAAACAATATTCCGTATGTAATCATTGGCGCGGCATTATTGTGGTTTGGATGGTTTGGTTTCAATGCAGGGAGTGCATTGACTGCCGGAGGCCTGGCATCCAACGCATTTGTTACTACAAATACTTCAGCCGCTGCTGCAGGGCTCACCTGGCTGATTATAAGCTGGACATACCGCCGTCCGAGTGTCCTGGGGTTTGTTACCGGTGTGGTGGTTGGTTTAGTAGCTATAACCCCGGGGTCTGGGTATGTCACTCCTGTCGCAGCGATATTTATTGGCGTGGTTTCCGCTGTAATTTCATACTTCGCAATATTGTTGAGGATGAAAACCGGAATTGACGATTCATTAGATGTCTTCGCATGCCACGGGCTTGGGGGTATCTGGGGTGCATTAGCAACCGGGGTTTTTTCAAGTAAAGCCATAAATCCCGGAGGTTCAAACGGATGGTTATATGGTAATGCTGGACAGTTTGGCATACAAGCGGTGACTGTCATTGTAGTTGCTGTGTATGCATTTGTACTGACATGGTTACTTGCAAAAATTATTGATGCAATGTTCGGCCTCCGCGTGAAACGCGTGGAGGAAGATATCGGGCTTGACGTGTCGCAGCACGCGGAGAATGCGTACGGGTCGTTTTAACTAAGTAAATGGGGAATTGGTAAAATTGAGGATTAACAAAAGTATATG
>JBBAAG010000054.1 GCA_041658405.1 Elusimicrobiota bacterium | reverse complement strand
CTTTTGCTACTTCCGCTGCTTCACCCAACCGTCCGAGAGGAACTATCTTCAATAATTGTTCCTTAACGTCTTCAGAGAGCTTATCCGTCATAGCAGTACGGATATACCCCGGCGCAACTGCGTTAACAAGCACACCGCGTGATGCCAACTCCCTGGCTGTAGTTTTGGTCATAGCAATAACCCCGCCTTTTGAAGCGGAATAATTTATCTGCCCCGCATTACCCATCTGGCCAACAACTGACGCTATGTTGACAATCCTTCCACTGCGTTGTTTCATCATAACCCTTGCACACGCTTTTGTGCAATTAAACACGCCTTTAAGGTTAATTGAAAGAACAAAATCCCAATCTTCTTCGCTCATTCTCACCAAAAGCCCGTCTCTAGTCACCCCAGCATTGTTGATAAGTATATCAATTTTCTGAAATCTGTCAAGAATTTTTTTAACCACATCTTCGCACTCCGCTGGCTTGGACACATCAAGCTTCAGTACGATAGACTGGCGTCCAAACTTTTGAGTGATCTCCCCTGCCGTAATATTACCCGCTGTTTCGTTCATATCGGCAATAACAATATCCGCGCCTTCAGCTGCTAATGCAAACGCGATCTCTTTACCAATACCCTGTGCAGCGCCGGTAATAAACGCTACTTTTGACTCTAATTTCACAAACATTTACCTCCTATATTAAATAGATAACTGCTCAACTACATTTTTCAAGGTAACCGTATTTTCTGCGTTTAAGACAATAATTTCACGGCTAATCTTTTTAATCAACCCGCCAATAATTTTCCCCGGCCCGATTTCAATAAATACTCTTACACCGGCGCTTATCATCGTTTTAACACTGTTCTCCCAAAACACCGGATGGTTAACCTGTCTTACCATCTTAGTACGAAACTCTTCTTTAGCAGTAGTCATCACAGCGTCACAATTAGTCACTACCGGCAAAACAGCATCGTTAACCACCGCTTTGATCACAACTTTATCTAATAACTCAGCTGCGGGTGTCATTAAACTAGAATGAAACGGCCCGGATACTGCCAACCGAATCACGCGTTTAGCGCCTTTCCCCGGCGCTAGCTTCTCGAATAATTCCATACCATCAACCGTCCCTGCAACTACAATCTGTTCCGCAGTATTAAAATTTACCGGCTCAACAATGCTACCGGAACTGGTAATTTCTTCACACAACGCCGATATTGCATCTTTCCCCATACCCAATACCGCAGCCATAGTTCCCGGATTAAGTTGTGATGCTTTACCTATAAACTCCCCGCGTTTGCTGACTAACTTCATCCCTTCCTCAAACGCTAAAACACCTGAGGTAACCAGTGCGGAATACTCTCCGAGACTATGCCCGGCAGTACACAAAACCTTTTTTTCCCATGAAGGCAATGCTTTTTTCAGTGCCTCCATTATTGCGAGTGAAGTCATAAATACAGCGGGTTGAGTCACTTGTGTTTGTTTAAGCCCGTCTTCCGTCCCTGCAAAAATTGTTTGTGCTAAATCAAACCCCAAAATATCTGATGCTTTACCGTACAATACACGCAGCGATTCATCGCTATCATAAAACTCTTTCCCCATACCGACATACTGTGCACCCTGACCCGGAAAAACTAATGCAACTGATTTATCTTGTACTACCATATTTTTTGTTTACACCAATCTAAGATACATCCTGACGTTAACTTCACTTTTCGTATTCTTCATCTGTCTCCTGCTGTTTCTGCATTTCTTTTGTTTCTACTTGCTGTACAAGTTTTACTATCTGCTCATTTACACCTTTTGATGTAAACTCAGCAGCAACGTTAATAGCATTAACAATCGCTTTCGGCGTACTTTTCCCGTGACAAACAATAGAAGTACCGTTAATTCCCAGCAACGGCATACCGCCGTATTCATCAAAATCAATAAGTTTTTTAATATCCTTAAAAACCTTGTTGAGTGTCAATGCCGCGAATGCTGCACGGATAGGATGTTCAACAATTTTTGATTTAATAAAACTAAACAAAAACTCAGCTAACCCTTCCGAAAGCTTCAGCACCACATTACCAACAAAACCATCGCATACAATAATATCAGCCTTCCCCTTAAGAATATCGTACCCTTCGATATTACCAACAAAATTCAACTTCGAGTTTTTTAATAACTCAAATGTCGCCAAGGTCAACTCATTACCCTTAGCATCTTCTTCACCGATTGACAACAACCCAACTTTCGGTGATTCACGATTATAAACGCATTTCAGGTACATAGAACCCATAATCGCGAACTCAAGTAAATACTTAGGTTTGCAATCAACATTAGCTCCTACGTCAAGGACTATACTAAACCCGCCTTCTTTAGTAGGCATCGGAGAAATAATTGCCGGCCTGCTTATTCCGGGTAAACGATGCAGGTATATTAACGCTGAAGCTAACTGCGCACCGGAACTTCCCGCTGAAACAACCGCCTGTGCGACACCTTCCGCAACAAGTTTTGTAGCAACCATAATAGACGAGTCACGTTTTTGCCTGCACGCACGTCCCGGGTGTTCATCCATCCCGATAACCTGTGTAGCATTCCGTACTTCTATTTTATTACCGTTATACCCGTTTGCATTGAGCTCAGCCTCAACCTTAGTTTCATCGCCAACAAGGATAAATGTATGCTGCCCGAACTTCTCTGCAGCCTGTACAACACCTTTTACAATCGCTTGAGGCGCATGATCACCGCCCATTGCATCAACTGCGATTTTCATGTTGAACTACTCTAACTTTCTTTTATTATTCTTTACTTTTCTGCTTCCGGAGGATGTTGCTGCTGTTCCTTACTATCTTCATTTTTTTTCTTTTCCTTCTTTGGAACAACCAATTCCTCTTTGTAAAACCCGCATGAAGGACATACGCAATGCGGCATCTTCGGCGCATTACATTTCGGGCATTTACTCCCTGACTGCACTACAATTTTCCACTGTGACCTTCTTCTGTCACGCTTAGCCGAAGTGTGACGCTTTTTAGGATTTGCCATTTTGTTTCTCCATTTTCTTCAATAATTCCGATAACTTCTCCAGCCTAGTATCCACCTTTATTTTCTCTGAACACTTACACCGTTCCGTATTAAGATTACATCCGCACGATATACACAACCCCCTGCAGGAGGGTTTGCACAACGGTTTCATCGGCATAACTAACAATACTGTACTCAATATTTCCTGTTGGATATCAACCCCGTTTTTTTCAAGCTCTCGGTAATCAAGCTCCACGTCTATACGTGTCTCAATAAATTCATTGTATTTATTAAGACAACGGCTGCATTCCGACAACAACGCGGTATTAAGTTTAGAAACGAACCTTGCTCCTACATTATCATCAAGTATAACCCTGCCATCTATTTTAACATCATCCGCAAGGACAAACTCCTTAATACTTTTAAAGAACACCGAACTCTTGCTTTCGGTATAATCAACTTCAACCCATTTTTGCTCTTTTAACAGGTTAATATCTATCTTAAACATTTTTTCAAACACCCATCAGCCTTAACACTCTACACCGCAGGTTTCAGTTTTACTTATCAACACTTAACCATTACTGGTAATTATATCATGAGCTTCATTAGCGATCATCAATTCTTCGTTTGTCCTTACAACCCAAATCTGTATCCTTGAATCGTACGTACTCACCAACCTATCCTCATTTTGATGCACTTCATTAATTTTCCCGTCTATCTTCACACCAAGTTCTTCCAACCCTGCGCACGACTGCATCCTTACAAGCGGCACATTTTCTCCAATCCCAGCAGTAAAAACCAGCGCATGTACGTGTCCGAGCACAGCGATATAATTACCTATATACTTTTTTAACCTGTAACAAAACATATCAATCGCCAACTTTGCCCGAGTATTACCCTTTGCACGTTCAGCAATTAATACACGCATATCATTACTTATGGAAGATATACCGTACAACCCGCTTGAACGGTTTAATATAGACAACACATCGTTTCTCCCCAACCCTTCAAATGTCATAAGTTTTACCAGAACAGCAGGATCAATATCCCCCGACCGTGTACCCATGATCAACCCTTCCAACGGAGTCAATCCCATGGAAGTATCAACTGACTGCCCATTCTTTACGGCAGTAATACTACACCCGTTACCGAGATGGCACGTTATTGTATTACAATCAAAATAATCCCGGTTCATAAGTTTTGCAACTCTTTGAGAAACATACTTATGAGAGATCCCGTGCGCGCCATAACGTTTAATCCCGTACTTTTTGTAGTAATGATAGGGTATGGCATACAGATGCGCGTATTCCGGTATAGTTTGATGGAACGCGGTATCAAACACCGCCACCTGCTTTGCTGACGGTAAAAACTGTTCTACCCCAAGAATTCCTTCGAGATGATGCGGGTTATGCAACGGTGCATATTCAAAACATTCGCGTATACCATGCTTAACCTTTTCATCAATAACTATTGATTTTGAGAAAAAATCACCTCCATGCACCACACGATGCCCAACAATCCCGATCTCTTTTATATCACTTACTATACCATTATCTTTATCAGTCAACGCAGCGAAGATAATATTTATAGCATTCTTATGGTCAACGATTTTTTGGGTAATCTTAAGAGACTGCTTCCCTACAGCATCATACTCAAACACAGCATCATCCGAACCAATACGGTCAACCTTACCTTTAGCAATATTCAATTCTGCCGGCATCTCAAAGAGAGAATACTTAACAGTTGACGACCCGCAGTTAATCACCAATATTTTCAGCATAATACACCATCTACCTTTATTTCACAACTATTCAACTATACATCCCAATCCGTAGGAGAGTACTCATAAAGTTCACCGGGTTCAAACAATACACCGATTTCATACTCCGCTGATTTAAGAGAATCCGAACTATGCACCAAATTCCGGCGATTATCCGTCCCCCATAACTGCCTCAACGTTCCTTTCGCAGCAATACGCGAATCAGTTGCACCGTTAAGATTCCGCACTTTTTCAATACACCCTTTGCCTTCCCACACCATAACAATTACCGGTGCAGAAGTTACAAACTTCAAAAAAAGCGGGAAAAACTGTTTCCCTATATGAACAGAATAAAACTTCTCGGCTCTCTCTTTTGAAAACCTTATCATCTTCATGGCGACAAGATTCAACTCTTCGCCATACAAACGGTCAATAATCTTCCCTGCCAGTTTCTTACATAGCCCATCAGGTTTTATGATTACGCAAGTACGTTCAAGCATACTTTAATTCCTTCTTATACTTAGCAAGTTTCTCCAACCCCTTACCAGCTTGGTAATCCGTAATAGCTTCAGAATACATATTTTTTTGGGCATAAATATTACCCCGGCGGTAATACGCAGTCATATTTTCAGGATTTATCCTAATTGCCTGTTGATACTGCTCAAACGCTTCATCTATTTTTTTTTGTAACTCAAACACTCTCCCAAGCTCAACCCTCACCTCATCAAGTTTAATATCCTTCTGCCGTTTATCTACAGCATCCAATGTTTTCTTCAGCATCTCTTCAGCTTTCCCAAACTTATTTAATACCGCATAAGCAATACCAAGTTTATACACATACTTAACATTGATATTCGCCATTTTCCATATTTCCGTTACTTGTTCCACAAACAATTCATACCGCCCGTTCTTAAAATAAATATCTGCAAGGCCCATCCTTAATTCATACTTCCTCGGTTGTGCCGGTATCTGCTGTATAAACTTATCTACTACCCCTTTTTCACTCCGCACCTCACGCGCAAACAACCCGATTTCCTGTTTTAAATCACCATCTTTCTCAACTCTCACAGCCGAGCGTAGTGCATCCTCAGCCTTTTCATAATCCCCGGTTCCGACATACGCTTCTGCAAGGTTACAGAACACCGAACTACTATTTCTCATTTTTTTAGTTAACGTACTGAATACCCCAACAGCTGCCACATTATTCTTTTGTTTTAAGTAAGACAACCCAAGATCATACGCAATCGCGGTATTCTCCGGATTTAATATATACGCTTTCTCATAATCAACTATCATACTTTCAAAATCTGTTTCTTCACGCATATAAGCCTTAGCCAATTGTACATACTGTATAGAGCACTCCATCCGCCGCTGCTTAGACATTTTTGCGATGACTACGCGGTACTCCTCAACACTTTTTTTATATAAAAGGTCAAGCTTGACAATTTCACCGTAATCCTTCACCACTGCGCTTTTCAACAATTCATCCTGCTCGTTTAATAACGAGGCACCCTGATCCCTGTTTTTTTCAGGCAACGCACTTAAATTATCAAATACATCTGATACAACATTCTTCAACGACTGTAACAAACTCAAACCTTGTTATTCTCCCTAAACAATTTTATACTTACGCAGACTTGACAAACCCCGCGATTTCATCAGCCATCTCTGAAGTTCCTGCATTACCACCGAGATCGTATGTCACAACTTTATGTTCTTTAATAACCCGTGCAACTGCCATCTCCACTTTTTTTGCAGCCATATCCTCACCTAAATGCTCAAGCATTAATCCCGCAGATAAAATCAACGCAGTAGGGTTAACCTTATTCATTCCTTTATACTTTGGAGCACTCCCATGCACAGCTTCAAACACCGCCATCCCGTTATCCCCAATATTTGCCCCCGGCATAACCCCTAACCCTCCGACAATACCTGCGCACAGGTCAGACACAATATCGCCGTAAAGATTCGGCAGTACCAAAATATCATATAACAAGGGTTTCTGTACTAACTGCATACATATATTATCCACCAACTTTTCTTCATACTCAATCCCATCATACTTTTTTGAAACTTCCCTAGCTACTTCAAGGAATAACCCGTCGGTAAACTTCATAATATTAGCTTTTGTGATCGCAGTAACTTTTTTACGATGATACTTCCGCGCATATTCAAACGCATACTTTACGATACGCTCCGTCGCAGCAATTGAGATTGATTTAATACTTATTGCAGAACCTACAGATATTTTGTTATTGCTCATCGCAATAATATCCCGTGCTTCCTTTGTATCCCTCCCGTATTCCACACCGGCATACAAATCCTCAGTATTCTCGCGAACGACTACAATATCAACATCCTTGAAGTATGACTTCACTCCGGGATAATACTTACACGGCCGTAAACACGCGTAAAGATTCAACTCTTTCCTTAACGCAACATTAACACTGCGGAACCCTGTACCGATAGGAGTCGCAATAGGCCCTTTCAGTGCAACACGGTTTTTCTTTACGGATAGCAATACATTCTCCGGTAACGGAGTCCCGTATTTGGCGATAGCATCCGCACCTGCTTCAACAGTCTCCCATTCAATATAAACTCCTGTCGCAGCAACAACTTTTTTTGTCGCATCAACAATCTCAGGGCCAATACCATCCCCGGGGATTAATGTTATAACATACTTACCCATAATTTTTTATACCTTAAACCCGCCATGCTGTGTCAAATGCCTAACCAACCCGCCATCATTCAATAATGTCAACATTGTCTGCGGCAACTTAACAACCTTAACAACTTTCCCCTGGGTTAAATTCCGAAGCACGCCTTCCTCCAGATCAAGTTCAAGTTCGTCATTCTCGTTTATACCGTCGGTATTACATTCCACCAGCGGCAACCCGTTGTTATACCCATTACGATAAAAAATCCTTGCGAACGACTTGGAGACAACCGCACCGACACCCGCCGCGATCAACGCCAACGGCGCCTGTTCACGCGAAGAACCGCACCCAAAATTCTTACCCGCAACAACGATATCGCCTTTTTTCATCTTACCATAAAACCCCGGAGCAATATCCTCAAAAATATACTTCGCCAGCTCATTCATATCTTCTGTCTTAAACTTATACCTTCCGGATATAATATAATCGGTATTAATATCGTTACCGTTACCATCCTGTTTTCTAACAACTTTTGCATTACCTTTAATTTTCATACTAAAACCCCGAATCTTTATTAAACTTTATATTATAATAAAATTTATGCCATTAAATCAACAATTCCGTCATTACCCAACTCTTCTTGGGTCAACAATCTTACCTCTAAGCACACTTGCCGCAACAGTTGCCGGTGAAGCAAGGTAAATATTGGCATTAGGATTACCCATTCTTCCCCTGAAGTTCCTGTTAGCTGTGGAGATAACGTTTTCATTATCATACGGCACGCCATTATGAGTCCCGACACACGGCCCGCAACCCGGTGTCACTACTGCAGCACCGGCTTCAACCAGCACCTGAATAATCCCGGTATTCATAGCTTCAAGATAAACTTCCCTGGATGCAGGAGCGACGATAAACCTTACATCACGATGAACTTTTTTGCCTTTAACAATCTTCGCTGCAATTTGTAAATCTTCCACCCGCCCGTTTGTACATGTACCGATAAACCCTTGATGTATCACAGTACCTTCAACTTCCTGCACCGGCACGACATTATCAACGGTATGCGGTTTTGCCACCTGCGGCTGAAGTTTCTTAACATCATATTCCCTGATATCGCAATATTTCGCATTAGTATCCGCTTCAACACTGCTGAATTTACGTTTAGCCCTGTCCTTTAACCACGCCTCTGTTTTTTTATCAGCCTTCATAACCCCGAATTTTGCGCCCATCTCAATTGCCATATTTGTAATAGTAAACCTTGCATCCATAGACAAAGAAATTATAGTATCCCCAAGGTACTCAACAGATTTGTATGTAGCCCCATCGGCAGTAAAATCTTTAATAATATGCAGTATAAGATCTTTTGAATACACCCCTTTCGGCAGTTTACCGGTACACCACACTTTAACTGATTCCGGTACTTTTAACCATGTTTGCCCTGCCATCATCGCAGCGGCAACATCCGTTGAACCCATACCTGTGGAACACGCATTAAGTGCGCCGTAGGTACACGTATGCGAATCCGCTCCCAGCACAAGGTCACCGGGAACAATTCCTCCGGATTCAGGGTTAACCTGGTGACACACTCCACAACCGATATCGTATAATTTTAACCCAGATTTTTTTGCAAACTTCCGTATTTTATCATGTATTGCAGAAACACCAATCACCGGGCTTGGTGACGAGTGGTCTATTACCATAGCGCACTTTTTTGAATTAAACACCCTTGAGGTATTTAATTTGTTTAAAACATCAATAACAATCCCAGAAGTTCCATCCTGACTGAACACAAAATCAATCCCGGTAACAGCGATATCACCCGCGCACATATCCTTACCCGCGTGTTTAGAGATAACCTTCTCAGCAATAGTTTTACCCATAACTATAAAATTCACCTTTCCTAGTAATAAATATAGAACAAAAAATTATTAAAACATTATATATTTTTCACCACAGAAATTAAAGAAGGCCGTGACAAAAAAACAGTGCGCAATAATAAGCGAGTTTAACCCCGCTCATTATTGCGCTACAAAAAACCTATACTTAACTTAATTACCCTATTTTGCCACAACAATACTGCCGGTTGTAGCTTTACCGTCAATTATGTACTGATAAATATAAATCCCGTTCTCTACCAATTCGCCGTTAGAATCTCTCCCATCCCAGACATCCGTATCTACTAACTCGCGGACTAACTTATTTGAGATATTAAAAATATTGACTTTAATAGATTCGGATAAACTCAACACGTATTTCACATTAGAAATACCGTTGAACAACACAAAATCGTTCTTACCGTCACGGTTAGGAGTAAACACCTTCTCTTTCGGCGCATAAAAACTTCCGTCTTTAAGCATATCAAGTGATTTCATGGGGAATACCCCGAAAACACCCAACACATTTGTTTCTATAGTTATCACATTCCTTGTTGTATCAACCGACCCGCCGATAAACCTCCACTGCTGCCCGTCGTAGTAGAACACTTTGAGATCGCGTTCGTTGTAGTCGGTACCATCCACTAGCCCGTCATTATCGAAATCAAAGAATAAAAGGTCCACTTGCGCGGGAGTGCTCAGTATAAACCCTTCCGACTTGAACTCATAAGCAGCAACCGGTTTTGTAACGGAAGAGTCAACTGACGGGTTATTAATATTTTCGAGAAATGAAGTATCCTTTTGTTTTGCCTGTACAAGAACGTTGCTATCCACACTCCCGATTGGCAACTTTACTGCCACCTCGCCATCTTCAGGGTTTGCATCAGTCAATGCCAACCTGCCCCCATTAATACCAAGGTACTGCTGCGCATCCTTCACGTAAATAACTGTGTACGCACTTTCCGTATCAGGAACTTGAGCAATATTACCATCAATATCTTCAGCAGTAAGTGAATACTCAATTGCGGATACTGCAGACGGTAAATCTTCCGGCTGTATTGTACCTATAAAAATATCGCCCATAAACGACATTACTTTCTCACCTTTTTCAATTTCCTGGTTAGTATCATCAAGCAAACGGTACTTTACCTTTGCTTCTTTAACCCCGCTGTTATCATCCGTTACCTGCGCAACCATAAGAACCTTATTCCCTTGTATACAGATCTTTGTCAAAGGTACATGTTCAATCACAGGTGCAGTATTATCCGAAGTACCAACATACTTCAACGAAGTGCTCGCCCATACAGCTTTCCCCTGGACTACCTCCACTGTTTTCTTTACAGCTTCATACCCGCGTTTAGTGATGGTAACTTCATAAGCTCCTTTTACCAAACCAGTGAACTCAAAGAAACCAAGCTGTGCACCATTGGTACCTGAAGTAGCAGAACTGCCATTGTCAAGACTCACTAACGCACCGCCGAGACGGTTACTCAACTCATTAGCTCCGCGGCTATCATAAACCTGGCCAAGAATAGCGCCAGTCTCAAGTTCAATACTAACATTCACAGTTACGGGATCCGAAGAATTTCCTGCATTATCAACCGCGACTATCTGGATTTCATAAACTCCATCGGGTAAGACAGCACCCGCCGGATTTCTTCCTTCCCACATAAACGTGTATGTCCCTGCGCTTTTCGCAGAATTTGTCAATAACGCATACGAAGTATTATCCTGCGATTTCGCTGTTATTGTAACCTTCGAAGTTTCGGTTAATGTATACTTTATAATAGTATTTTCACGGAATCCATCATTATTCGGAGATATAGCCGATGGTACCGCTGAAACATCCACAATTTCCGGCAGATTTGAATCCAGCCGCACTACAGTTTTCCTTGTTGACGTTGCACCGTTCGCTGTAGCTGTAAGAACTATAATGTAATCAAGCCCCGCGTCTTCCACACTACCATCATTGTTCTTTCCGTCCCAGTTTACGGTATACTGCCCGGATGTTTTATTAGCACTATCAACCAACGTACGTATGATTACATCTTCATTCATCACCACAATTTTTATTACAGCATCCGAACCTATTTTATAGGTTATGACGGTTTCGTCATCAACTCCGTCACCATTAGGAGATATAGATGACGGTGTGGCAGTAATAATTGCGGAAATCCCTGTCTTATCACAAGTAATACTTACAGGCACATTCCCGGAAGTACATTCATTACCCACAATATCCACCGCCTGAACAGTATAATAATACTGCACTCCGGCGGTAAGTTCTGTCCCCGCGTTGATGTATAAAGAATCTTTTACACTACCGTCAACTGAAACCTTTTCCTTTGTCCCTGACAACCCAGCCTGACGGTAAATGTTGTAATAATCAACACCAAACGCATCATAAACCGCTGTCCATTCAAGTTGAATATCACCTCCGCCAATATTAGAAGCAGTTAAGCTTGTCACTCCCGCCGGAGGATTGGTATCAATCGAAAAATCACGGGTAACACTCCACCCACTAACATTATTAAAATCATCCGATGCTCTTACTCTCCAATAATACCCACCCTGGGCAAACGCTGTTGTAGGCGTATATGTAACAGTTGTAATTGTCACATCAATGAGTGCCGGGCTGAAATTAGCATTTGCCGCTACCTGCAGTGTGTACTTAACAGCAGTGTTATACTCAATTGGAAACCAACTAAAAACCGGTAACGTATTCTTAGTTACTTCCTCTAAGTCCGGACTTTCCAGTACAGGCGTCCCGGGTGCGGTTTTATCATATTTCAATGTAAATAATGTCACTGCGTCAGACCAATTTCCTGCAGCATCTTTTGTCCGCAGTATCAAGTAATACGGTTGTTCCGACGTTGCAGCAGTAGTAAAATATGTAACTGTAGCAGCATGGCTTTTGTTTACAACAGTATCGGGTATGACAGCACTGTTACTTCCCCAATATACACTATACCCGGCAACTCCGCTACCTGAATCTGTAGCTCCTGAAAATTCTATATACGGCCCTGCATCAATATTCTGCCATTGATCATCAGGTACAGCTTTTGCTTTTGTATCATCAGCCCATGCGTTACACGTTGTAGGATTTACAGGAACAGTATTATCATACTTATACTCAAATATTGTCGCAGCAGCGGACCACAAACCCGCAGAATTTTTTGTCTTAACACGCAGATAATACGTACTCCCGCTGGCAACCGCTGACGGAGCGGTATAGGTACCCATACCGTTATCTACTACAGTTTCAGTAGTTCCCGGATCACCTGAGATACTAGTTCCCCAATAGACTGAATAACCAGTCACTCCGCTCTCATTATCATCCGCGCCAGTCCATTCAAAATATGGTATTGTAGAGATATTTGTCCAAGAAGCATTTACAGCACTATTTTCTTTCCCGCTGTTATCATAGGCAGTACATAATACAGGATTTGTCGGTGGTGTAGCATCACTTATAGTCCCTGGTTTTGCGAACGTACTGTCGATATTAGAATTTGCCGACCAATTTCCTGAATCATCACAAATCCATGCACAGAAAAAGTATGTTGAACCCGGTGTTAATCCTGCAACCGTTTTTGTTATAGTTTGCCCGGGTGATGCAGTTAATGTATTTTCCTGTTTAAACGTCCCCACAGCCCAGGTTTTTTGCGTAGTTGCATAATCAATCCGATATTTCCCGTTAATATTCCCCGCAGTACCGTCATCGCCGGTACAGTTCCAGCTTATTGTAACCGTCCCGGGTGAACTTCCTGGAATAACATTTAACGTATTAACCGCAGATGGCGCTGTTTTATCCGCCGCAATTTTTGCCGGCGCATTTGCGATATTAGAATTTGCCGACCAATTTCCTGAATCATCAGCAGTCCACACACAAAAATAATATGTTGTACCGGCAAGCAGGTTTGTCACAGTATAACTCTGTGCCGCGCCAACCACAACGCTGGTGGACCACTCTTTTTGATAAGTCCCCACCGCCCAGGTTTTTGTTGCCGCCGAGTAATCAATCCTATACTTCCCACCAGTAATGTTTCCGGTTGTACCATTATCCCCTTTCCCTGTCCAGGTAAGGCCTACCGACCCTGAAGTAGCACCAGATACAGCTTTGAGATCAGCAACTGCAGAAGGAGCAACCGTATCAGCTGCATTGGGTGTAAATACAGTAACTATTGAACCAGAGTATGATAACAATTCAGAAATCCCCAGCACGGCAGTTGTCGTTTGATATGCATCTATACGGAAATAATACGATGTCCCTGGCTTAAGATTATTTGCGGTATAACTCGTTGCGGTTGTCTTTGCAAAATATCCTCCATGCGCTTCGTATTCAGTTACATGATTATAATCATTTACGGTATTACCATCACCTGAGAACCCTACACCCACACGGTTACAATTTGCATCCGCAGCTGCAGCTAAACGCACAGCACCCTCAGTACGATATGAACGGTAATTCGCAGAACCAGTACTAGTTTTTCCAAGCGGATAAAACGTTCCCGCGGCACTACCCCAAAACGGGAACGCGTTTTTGTAGATACGGTTATCCCCGTCATAAAAACGGTAATTAAATTTATGAATTGGTATATCAGACCCAAAACTTACATACATAGACGTATTAGCCGAAGCCTGTGCACCGGCATAAGTATCATTTGTCTTAATTCCGTCAGTTACATACGCCAACCCTGTCCAAGCTGGAGTCCCTGATGCCGCAGCTGTCTTTTTATAACACCTGTCAGAAATAATGTTTTTATCATTAGAACAATAAACCGTGTATCCATTAGCACCAGTTGACGCAGTCCAAGTAAGTGAAACCGATGTTGAACTTAACGCTTTGGCAGTAAGCCCACCGGGTACTGCCGGCGCTTTTTGGTCTGGTACTGTGAAAAAAGTCGTTGCTGAGGGTGAATACGCCCAACCCGAACTACCACCAGTGTTTTGAGCACGCACAGCTAGACGATACCGTCCCGACCCAAAAACGAAATAGTAGCCCGGCCATGAAACATTCGCGGCGTTTGATTTTGTAACATCTGCCGGAGAATATGTCCATGCTCCACCTTCCTTCATCCATGCAAGATCATACGCTGTTGCACCGCTTACTGCGGACCATTTGAACACAACGCCATACCCTGACTCCTGGCAATCCACCACTAAACCTGTGGGTGTCGCTGGAGCAACAACGGTACTAGTAACAATTTGTTTCCTGCGTATAGGACGGTAACTATTCAACGCTGAATACGTACGGGTATACATCCTTGCTCTGTATCCCGCCCCGGTTTGTTCCATAGTTTCAATCCCGCCACTTATACGTTTGTTAAAAAGTACTATATGACTTCCCGAATCGTTACACGCATCACCTTGATACATCGTTACTGTGTCACAAGTACCAACTCCGCCTAAAGAAGACCATTTAGTTCCGAGCCCACTCTCAAACGATCTTGTGGTCTGCCTTGCGGTAAGTTTCCAGCAAATACTTGCAAACGCGGAACAGTCGTTACCGTAAGTAGTATTACCTCCAGAAGTATTTTTAACATGTGAACTAAACTCACTCCAGTTATCCACAGTTCCCTGTGTGTATGCTTCACCATGATAACTTGAACTAGCGTAATAAGTTATTCTCCCGACGCTAACGTACGTATTGTTATATATTGTATGAGCGGGCTTCCAATAAGGATCAATCATTGTATGAGCAATCGCAGTAATCTGCGCGCGCGTAATATCACCCCAAGTGTCCCCGCTCCACGCATAAACGTCCTGTGTTATCGCCAGTATTGACAATACTAACGACAATACAATCACTGTTACTTTCACCAAACTCCATCTTTTGTTTTTCATAAATATATAAACTCCTTTGGAAATATACCGTTACTGCTGCTGATACGTACAAATCTTACCTTTTGTCGGTCCGAGCTTGAACTGCGTGATCGCCCCGCTTTTTGTAACAGCCAGCAATTTTACCGGCGGTACCAGGAATCCTGTATTACCGGTTATCGGAACAACACTTAATATCTCACCTGTTGGACTTATTTTGTAAACTTCAAGAATAATAACAGCTTCTCCGGCATTACGTTCCGTCTGGAGATAAATATTCCCATCAACATCTTCCTGCAGAATCTGTATTGACACAATCCCAGGCAGTGCGATATCAATAGAAACATCAATATTCCCGTTTGAGTCAAGAAAATTAAGGATTCCTTTTTCTCTCCATAAAAGGTCAACAGTAAGCTTTTTCCCAGAACTCATAACCATCCCGGGTTTTAATGGTATTGCTAACTCCTGTTCAGATAGTGCAATAAGCGTATTTTTGTAGATTTTCGCTAACAACACCTGTTCCTGATCGCTTGTATCGAAATACAGTTCACTACCACTAACTCTCAGCGGCCCATGAGCTTTATCTATCCACCTGTCCGGATCAACCTTTACTGAAGCAAGGGTTTTCCCGTCAGTACTAATCTGGAAAATGACATCTTGTCTTTCATCATAAACAAAAACGTTGCCGAGATCATCTACTGCAACATCCGTAGGAATAATTTCTTCACCCAAATTAATTGTTTTCTTGGCTTCGCCTGTAGGTGTATAGACCTCAACTTTACTTGCTACAGGATCACAAACATAAGTATTACCTTCACTGTCAATGTTAAAACTTTCCGGGCCAACTTTATTATCTTCGATATCCACAACATTAATCTTCTTACCAAGAACAGGCGCTTTCTTTATCACACCGCTGGCGTCCATAGAAGTAACACTATACTCAATGTCTCTATCAACAACTATTGCATATTTCTGCATAATTTTACTACCTGTTGCGAGTAGCGCAACAGTATTAACAACACAGAAAATAACAAATGATGCTGACATCAAAACCGCTAATAAAAGGCTTTTAATTTTCATTATAACATCCTCCATTAATATAACTTACTTTAAATACCATTACAACTATATTGCCAATACATTGGTTTTACTTAATTCACAGATTTTTAATATGAAAACGCACAAATTGCACCAAACTACACACAATGCGCAATTACTTGCACTGTTTTAGTTCTAAAACATCACCGTGTGATACATTTTTCAGAGTAAATTCGGGTGATACTTCAATTACATGTTTTGCAGATAATATCGGCAATATTATGCGGTAAGGTTTTAACAGTGCTACAATTTTAACAACCCTGAATTTTGAATCAATTAATATCAATCCAATATCGACTGACATAAAAAAGGTGTGTATGGAATTACAATTTGGAAAGAACATGCATTCGTCGTTACTTAAACTTTTTTTACCGATCAAACCTTTCACTCTTGACAAAATATCTATTGCTGAATGAACATTATTAGAAACAATTATTTTGCGTGTATGATTTACGAGTTGCATCAACAATTTTATTCCGGATTCAACTTCACAACAACCGATTTTTTTTCTCCTGCGCTGATATTAACGTTAACCTCATTGATACCATACTCACTTTTACCCGCAGCAACCGATATTTTCCCAGGGTCAACATATCCTTGCCAGATTCCAGCGTTATTAGTGTACCTAAATTTTCCTCCATTGATTGAGATTGCAACCTCAGGTATCGGCGCATTATTCCGGCTGTTAACTACGAGTACATCCAACAAAACCTTGTTAGCTTCAGCTAACTGTAAAACATTAATTTCTTTTGTGTCATTAGTCACAAATATTTTCTTATTTACCGACTGTATCTGATTAGGCAATGCATATATAACCCCGTATTTGCCGGGTAACATTTTTTGGGTAAACGGCGTCTGCCCAGCCGCAATTAATTCAGCTGACATATTCTCAATTCCCACGCTAAGATTCTGATCCTTATCGCCTCCGAGGGGCACTGCGGTAAATTTTACTACGTGTTCCAGGTTATATACAAACAAAGATTTTGGCTTATTACCAGTAAGGTCTATCACACCTTCGAACGCATCTAATCCCTGTTTTTCGATACGGATACTATGCACACCGACACTTAGCGCCACTTCCGTTAAAGGTGTAACACCCAATGCCATACTGTCAATATACACCGCTGCGCCATCAGGTTTTGAATTAATAGACACCATCCTTTTAAACTTAGTAGACAAAACAAAACGTTCAATCGTCCCAACTTTTCCCTTAACCAATTCACTGGAAGACGGATCGGATAACGCATGCTTCATTTCTTTTGTTAAATCTACTGTAATTACTATTGGCGCAAATCCTTCCCCTGTCTTTCCTTCAGGTGGATAAATCACGATATCATGCGGGATAACTTTTACCAAAACATCCTCTACCGGCGTCCTAGACTCAACCTGTTTCCCATCCAACACAACCTTTGCACCCGGAGGGATAGACCTAACTGAAAATACCGTCTCAAAAGGTATCACAAAAGTTTTCCCAAGCTTTGACATGTTTTGTGTAACATCCACAACCTTCACCAGGCCGTTATCGTTTACTGATACGGTAGTAATCAGTACAGCATACCCCAGTTTTGTGAGTTTAAGTTCGTACGTACCCGGCTTAAGTTTCTGTACTAACAACGGCGTGATGCCCTGTGTTACCACGCTTTTATTGTTTCCTTTAACTTTAGACAACACAATCTCAGCTTGAGGAGGTATACAGTCAAGCACGAAGGCAGGCTTCCACAAACGGCTATGCCAGTAAGTACCCTGGGGCGTTATCTGGAACACAGTGTCAATAAATAAATATGATAACAACCCGAACACTAATATGCCAAGTATAATATAAATCCCATACTTAAACCCGCTGACACTTTTTTCAGGTACTTTTTTTATAATCTTAGGATTCTTTAACTCAATATCGTCTTCATTAATATCATCACGTCGCGGTATAACCGTCCGTTTTTCCTTAAGTTTTTCACCAATACCTCTTAGCCCGTTATTTATCGCATCTCCCGTAGTAGCTCTTCTATCCTTATTTTCCGTGTGTACGGTCTCTACGCTTATAAGTTCAGGCTTCCCATCCTTCTGCGGTGACTGTATTGCAAACTGTTCCTTTTTGTGTTGAGTAGTAAGCGTCAACCCTTGCAGCGTTTCTCTCAACTTCAACGTTTTCTTTTCCTCTTCCTGTATCTCCGGTAACAATAACCTTCCTACATATTCTCTTAAGTCCGTTACCCTGCTGCCCCATTCGCGTATACTTAACCATCGCTGCAGATCAACCGCCATCTCTCTCGCGGAATCATACCGCCGTTCCGGTACTGGATTCAATGCAAACTGCAACACTTCGATAAGATCAGAAGGAATGTTTGTCATCTCCAAAAACTGGTAGTCCACCTGCCCGCGCCGCGCTTTTTCCCATAATTCAGTATCCGTCGGTGCGCTGTATGCCCGTTTACCAGCGAGTAATTCATAGAGCACAAGCCCTGCGGAAAATATATCAGACCTATTTGTAATTGACAAATTATTATTTGCCTGTTCGGGCGACATATACGCGAACTTACCTACAACTGAACCAACCTTGTTATATGACGACTTTGAAGCACTCAAGATTTTCGCAATCCCGAAATCCGCAAGTTTAACCTGGCTGTCAAAATAAATCATAATATTCGCGGGAGTAACATCCCGATGCACAATCCCAAGGTTTTGGCTGGTAAGATCATCAATTTTATGATGTGCATAATCCAACCCGCGTAACGTTTGAATTATAATGAAGACTGACAGTTCAATAGGCAACGTCGGCGACGTAACATTCCCGACTTTGTTAAGTAAATACCGGAGATTACATCCCCGCACGTATTCCATAACGATATACCAACTGTTCTGATCTGCATGCAGGTAATCAATCACACGTACAATATTTTCGTGTTCCAATTTAGCGGTATTAACAGCTTCCGCGTGAAACATTTCGATAACATCATTGTCGTTGACCAATTCATCATGAAGTTTTTTTAGTGCAACAAACTTTTCAAGATTACGCGCCCAGGCTTTATATACAGTACCAAACCCTCCGGGTTCGCCTAACTGTTCAATTATTACATACTTATCCGCAACAACTTTTGTTACCATAACATTGAGTTTTACAAACTATTTACCTTCCAGCTCCTTTAACTTCTCCCGTGCTGTACGGTTAAGTTCATGCGCCTTATCCGGTACAAGTTCAATAACTTTTTGAAAACACTCCCTTGCTTTTCCCGAAAAATCGCTATACTTTGAATATGTCAACCCTTCCTTAAAGACAGATTCCGCCTGTTTGACACGCGCGATTTTTTCCGCCCTGATTTCCGCAATCAAATTAACCATATCTTTATTCCCGGGATCAAGCTTCACTGCTTTCTCTAGCTGCTCCAACGCTTCATCATGCTTACCCTCAACATAAAAGTCTAATCCTTTTTTTATATACTCAGCAGGATCCTCGCGTACAGGCACCTTTTTCTCAACTTTTTCTACAACTTTTTCTTCCACGACAGGTTTCTTTACCTGCGGTTGCTGAGGCTTAGGGACAGGAGCTTTCTTCTCAGCTTTTTGTTCCACAACCTTCTTTGTTTTATCAAGCAACTCCTTACTATCCCCATACCCTTCCGGCAACTGTTTAAACTTAGTCATAGCAGGAACATACTTTTCTTCCGCATACAACTTCTTAGCTTCTTCATAATTCTTTTGCTGTTCCTGCTTTGCACTAATTTTGTTTTTGCATATACCCACAATATCCTGCGCGATATTATACCGTTCATGATTTGCCGGTACCAATGCCAGCATTCCCGCGGCTTTCTCGAAGTTGCCTTTATTGAACTCAGCAATACCGTACTCAAAATCAGAAAGTTTCTGGCCATCCTGTGAACCAGCCTGAGTAGCATCCTCAACAGTAACCACCGCGTTCTTTTGTAATCCATATTTTAGGTACACAAACGTTGAAGGGACAGCAATAATGATTAAAGCTACTGCCACGGCTATTATTCTTGAAACAAGAGTTTTACGTTCATCTTTAAGCTCATTCTCTTTATCCGCCGTAACCTTACCCGGATTGTATTCAATAAACTGCATAATTGTTGAACCAATGGAAATAAGAACACCATCTTTAAGCGGTTCTTTCTGAATAACCTTACCGTTAACAGTTGTTCCGTTTGTACTGTTAAGATCCGTGATTGTCCATGCTCCATTCTCTTTAATAAGCTCAGCGTGTTTACCGGAAACCATATTGTCATTTTCAATAACAAAATCATTGCCAATATCCCTCCCTATGGTTAACCGGTCTTCTTCTACCCACACCTTTTTCCCTTTATTACTCCCGGATATTACTCTCAGGTACATAGGCATTGACATTATCACAGTCTTTTTTCTTACACCTGCTGGAGAATTACCGTTCGTAGACTCCCTGGTTTGTTGTTTAGACACCTCCGAATCCTGTTCCTGCGGGGTATCCTTATCCGGTTTATTTCCTACAAACTTACGAAAAATGTCAGCCATATACTATAACGCCCTTTCACCTCACACTAAAGAATTTAATAAATATCAACACTGCCACAGTAACCACTACCAGCAAACCTGCTGCTATCCCCGCGATTACCGAATTATTCAACTTACCGTTACCGGTTTTAAGCTCTGTATCACCGCCTATCAACCCCCGTGTTTGTTCATTTGGCATCTCAACAACAAATTCAGCATCGCCGATATGCAAAACCACGCCATCACGGAGATTACTATCCCGGACAAACACACTGTTTACACGTATACCGTTTGTACTATTCAAATCTTTAATTACAGCTTTACCATCACCAGTAACCACAACTTCAGCATGCTGCATTGATACCGTTGGATAATCAAGGCTTATATCAACACCTTCCCCGCGCCCAATAATAACTGTTTTTGAATCACTGGTATACACAACTCCTGATTTCACATCAATTAACTTAAACATACAACCCCTCAGTTATTTTTTCATGATATGTGCAATTTTTTTTAACAATACATCCCAGTTCGGAGGTTTAATAATACAATCTATCGCGCCAAGTTCAAAACTTTTCTCAACTTCTTCCGTCCCGATTTTACCGGTAAGTATCAGAACAGGAATATTTTTTGTTTTCTCCTCATTTTTTAAAGTTTTGCATAGTGTAAACCCATCCATCTTCGGCATCATTACATCCGTGATTATAAGGTCAGGCAAAAACAGCTTTGCTCTCTCAAATCCCTCTTCCCCGTCATACGCCTTGATAACCTCATACCCTTCGTCTTCCATAAAATCCGTAGTGAGGTCAAGCAATACAACATCGTCGTCAACCACAAGAACTTTACGTTTAACCACATTATTATCCGGCACAAATAACCCGCCTTTTTGTTACATCTTATAAATAAAACTAAGTATGACTGCTCCAAGA
>JBBAAG010000053.1 GCA_041658405.1 Elusimicrobiota bacterium | reverse complement strand
AAAATTTTCGTTTATCCTGTGATCAGTCACACGATCCTGCGGATAATTGTAAGTCCGTATTTTTTCTGACCGGTCCCCGGTCCCTACTTGCAACTTCCGTTCATCCGACAATTCCCTTGCTTTAGACTCCTGCATTGCAGCAAATAAACGTGTCCTCAAAATATTCATTGCTTTTGCACGGTTTTGATGCTGTGAACGTTCATCCTGGCATGCGATAACTATATTAGTTGATAAATGCGTAATCCTAACAGCCGACATTGTTTTATTAACATGCTGCCCGCCCTTCCCGGACGCGCAATAATAATCTATCCGCAGATCCTCAGGCTTAATTTCTAATTCAGTTTCTTCGGGTTCTATCAACACAGCTACCGTGCATGTAGACGTATGTATCCTCCCGCTGGATTCAGTCAACGGCACGCGCTGTACGCGATGCGCCCCGCGTTCATTCTTCAGTAATATCCACACATCCTTACCCAGTATTTCAATAACAACTTCCTTCATTCCTTTCAACCCTGAATAACTTACGGAAAGCATATCAGCTTTCCACCCGTGCCGTTCCGCAAACCGCGTATACATCCTTGCGAGATCAGCAGCAAAAAGAGCAGCTTCCTCCCCGCCGACACCCGCGCGTACTTCAAGGATAACCTTATCCGCCGCCAGGGTACTACCCTCAACAAAAAAACGTGTAATATCCAGCTTCAGCGCTTCGACATTTTTTTCTATCCCCTGCAATTCTTCGGTAACCATTGCCTGGAGTTCAGGATCTTTCTCAGTTTCGGCCATTACTTTAAGTTTACGCTTCTCTTCTTCCAGCGCAAAAAACTTATCAATATTTTTTACAACCGGCTCCATCTGTGCACGCTCTTTTGACAATTTCTTAATACCATTACTATCACCGGCAAGCATACTCTCCGATAACTGTTTCTCAACAGCAACAAACTTTTCCTTTATCTTCGCCCAGTTTTCTCTGTAACTACCCTTATTTTCAGACATATCCTTTTTTATTCCAATTCAAAATAAAAATATAAAATGACAGACGGTTCCTTTCGTTGTTACCCACAACAAAGGGAACCGTCTTCAACAAATATTATAAACGCTATTTTCTCTTTTTTGCAACCCGTTTTGTAACTTTTTTTACGCGCCGCACTTTTTTTACCGTACCCTCAATCGGGCTGGTTGTATATTTACGCTTAAACTTCTCCACACGCCCGGCGGTATCCAACAATTTCTGCATACCAGTAAAAAACGGATGGCAGTTACTGCAGATATCAAGCTTAATCAACGGCTTAGTCGACCGTGTCTTAAACGTATTCCCGCACGCGCAACTAACCGTTGCTTCCACATACTTCGGATGAATTCCTTCTTTCATAAACAACACTTCTCCTTTTCTCTAAATAATACTTTAATAACTAATTATTGACATACCTTTTCGGGTTAACCGCTTTCCCGTTTTTATGAAGCTCAAAATGCAAATGCGGCCCGGTTGACCACCCGCTGCTTCCCACTTTCCCGATAACCTGTTTTTTATTAACCCACTGCCCTGTTTTTACGCTACAATTCTGCATATGCCCGTAATATGACACAAAACTATCAGGATGTTTAATTATAACACAATTCCCGTATCCTGACTTAACCCCTGCAAATAAAACTTTACCTTCTCTTGCTGCATAAATCGGTGTCCTGCGTTTTGCGCTGATATCAAGCCCCCGGTGGAACTCCCTCCCGCCGAAGATCGGATGCCGGCGGTAACCGTACCTTGAACTCATCCGCCCGTTCACAGGAAAAACAAACATCGGAAACCGTAATACTGCGTTCGGCACAAAAACCATAGTCCCGGGTTCAAGTACAGCTGACTTCACTAACCCGTTCATCTCACAAATTTTGTTTAGTGAACACCTGTATTTATCCGCAATACTTTCCAGTGTTTCATTAGGCTTAACCTTATGCACAAGGCCGTTTTTGTTATGAACCCAGAGTTCCTGCCCGATCTTAAGAAAAGTTGACTCCATATAATTCGTACTTCTGAGGGATTCACTGGTCACGCCGTACTTCTTCGCGATATTCCATATATGCTCACCCTGCTGAACCTTATGTTTTGTGATAATAAGATAATCGAGCTCACGAAAAATTTTTTGCCTGGCATCCTCACCCAGTGTTTCCACAGGATTTGTCACGAGTAAACTATTATTAAGCATCGGCAGTTCTTCAGTCTTCCCGCTGCGCGCTATCAGCTGCCCGGAAAAAAACACAATCCCTGCGAATACCACAAATACAATATCAAGAATCAAACTTTTCAGTTTCATCATAAGTATTTATTATATTATAACAAAGAACATCCCTAACGTATACGCTCAAAACTTGATAATTCCAGGGACTTAAGGAAATCGTCATTACTCTTAGTTGAACTCATCTTATCAAGCATCAATTCCATAGCTTCTGACGCGTTAAGCGTAGACAACACTTTACGCAGTATCCACACGCGGTTAAGCGCATCAGCTTCAGTCAACAACTCCTCTTTCCGTGTCCCCGACTTATTAATTTCAATTGCAGGGAATACGCGTTTATTCGCGAGGTTACGGTCAAGCACGAGTTCCATATTACCCGTACCCTTAAACTCTTCAAAAATAACGTCATCCATACGGCTACCGGTTTCCACTAATGCCGTTGCGACAATAGTAAGGCTCCCGCCTTCCTCAATTGCGCGTGCAGCACCGAAGAACCGTTTTGGCCGCTGTAACGCATTAGCATCAATCCCGCCGGATAACACACGCCCGCTTGACGGCGTAACAGCATTATACGCACGGCCAAGCCGCGTGATTGAATCCAGGAGAATAACCACGTGTTTTTTATGTTCCACCATACGTTTAGCTTTTTCAATAACCATCTCAGCTACCTGCACATGCCGTTCAGGCGGTTCATCAAAGGTTGAGGATATAACCTCACCCTTGACTGACCTCTGCATATCAGTAACTTCTTCCGGGCGTTCATCTATAAGAAGAACAATCAATACTATATCCGGATGATTTGTGGTGATAGCATTCGCTATTTTTTGCAGGATAATAGTTTTCCCTGCGCGCGGCGGTGATACAATCAATCCGCGTTGCCCCATACCTATGGGTGTCATAAGATCCATCACCCGCGTGGTAAGTTCAGTCCGTATAGTCTCCATCTTAATCCTTTCCTGCGGATACAACGGTGTAAGGTTATCAAACAACACGCGTTCCCTTAACCCTTCCGGAGAACTACCATTAACTTTTTCTATCTGCAATAACGCAAAGAAACGCTCACCGTCTTTCGGCGGGCGTACAATCCCTGCTACAGTATCACCTTTACGCAAGACAAACTTCTTAATCTGTGACGGCGAGATATATATATCATCCGGGCCCGGAAGATAATTATATTCCGGTGACCGCAGGAACCCAAACCCATCCGGTAAGATCTCAAGCACGCCCTGGTTGAACATCAACCCCTGCCCGACCTGCGCCTGAGCTTCAAGAATTTTTGCGATCAACTCCTGTTTTCTTAACCCGGTAATGATCTCTACTTTCAACTCCTTAGCCATCTTTGTAAGATCAGCCATTGTTTTCTTCGATAAGATTGACACATCCAGCTTTGCGGGTTCCGGCATAGATGCTTGTTGCCCGTTCGTACCCATTTCTTTTACTCTCCTCCCATTTCTTTTACTGTTATTATTATTAACTTGATATTTAAAACCTTGAAAACCTGAAACACTCCGGCATGCTTGCTCTAATGTATGTTATACTTGTTTTTTAAAATATGTTTTTTATTAAGGATTACTTTATTGCGTAGAAACAACTTTTTCTCAACCTTTATATACCTATCAAACACCCAAAAAAAGAGCTTCATTGATTAATTTGTCTATTCGTTACATTCATTATCACACACTCACCCGCGGGTTGTCAAGAATAAAGTAAATTAATTTTAGCAGCTACCTTCACTGCCTGGGGGTATACCGGCTTAACCCCGTCGACAACGATATCTGCGCGTTTAACCTTTACCCCGAGCCTCATCTGCGCATGAATTTTCTTAAGCGCCATAACTTTAGTCATTTTCCCGTTGCTATCCCTCGAAATTATGCGTTCGACCTGCACACCCTGTGGCGCTTTCACAACAATTATTATGTCAAACATTTTTTCCATGCCAACCTCAAAAATCAGCGTCGCGTCTACGATAGCAGCAGCCCCGCTGCGCGCATCCCCGCGGCTTTTCCTGAACTTCCTTACACTTTCAG
The DNA here is from genome assembly GCA_041658405.1 of Elusimicrobiota bacterium. Taxonomy (NCBI): domain Bacteria; kingdom Pseudomonadati; phylum Elusimicrobiota; species Elusimicrobiota bacterium. The sequence continues at coordinate 17,701 of JBBAAG010000053.1, read as the reverse complement.
CGATACGTTTGATAATCCATGGATGTACAACAGCTTCGAGTTTACTCCGCTGCACCTGATCCCCGAAAACCATCACCCCTAATTTTTTGCGGTCAACCTCGTGTTGAGCATTAAAAATCCCTTTACCAAACACCCGGCATAACTTATTTTTTATCCCCGCATCCTTCAATACCTGATGCCCTATTTTATCAGCGTCAAGCACAAGTTTTGCATTTAAACACCCCGCCAGTGCGCGGGTAAACGTACTTTTCCCGCAGGCAATACCTCCGGTGATACCAATCACAACCTTATTCCGGGGTTTACTTTTTAGATTCACCATTTATGTTCATCCAGATACTTAGTCACTGCCGATGCCGCTGTGGCAGCTTCACCGCAGGCCGTCGCGATTTGTTTTAACAACTTACTCCGCACATCACCGCACACGTACAACCCCTGTGTCCGTGAGGACATATCGTTATTAGTAATAACATACCCTCTCTCATCACGGTCAACCAGGTCTCTAACAAGTTCAGACTGCGGCAACGTACCGACAAACACAAACACCGCAGCGGCCGCAACCTGATTAACTTCCTGTGTCTTAACATTTTTAATAACCATGGACTCAACTTTTTTATCACCTTTTATTTCTACAGGCACAGTATCCCAGATAACTTTTATCTTAGTGTTCTTGAACACATGCTCCTGCAGAATACCGGTCCCGCGGAACTTATCCCTGCGATGAATAATAGTAACCTTCTGCGCAAACCGTGTAAGAAACAACGCTTCCTCAAGAGCAGAATCACCCCCGCCGACAACCAAAACGTCTTTTCCTTTATTAAACGCCCCGTCGCAGGTCGCACAGTATGACACCCCGTGCCCGGTAAACTCATTCTCCCCGGGGATACCCATTTTTTGGGGTACCGCCCCTGCGGAATAAATTATTGCCCGTGTTTCCGCCCTTTGTTTCCCTGTGGCAACTATAAACCCTTCCCCGCCAGAAAGTTTCTCCAGGGTATTAACCCCCTCCATCTTTATCTCCAACCCAAACCGTTCAGCCTGGAGTTTCATATTATTAATTAAAGTATACCCATCCACCCCGTCGATAAACCCAGGATAATTCTCAATCTTATCCGTCCACAACACCTGCCCGCCGATAACATTTTTCTCAAACAAAACAGTATCAACCTTCGCGCGGGAAAGATAAATCCCGGCTGCCAGCCCCGCAGGCCCGCCCCCGATTATCACGCAGTTACGCATAAACAAACACACACCTTTCCATAAAATTATTACTCATCATATCTTATCCATATCAACCCAGTTATCCCCAACCTTAACATCCACCACCAGCGGTACGTTAAGCTTAACTGCGGAAGACATCTCGGCAACCACCACATCCTTCACGCTGCCAAGTTCAGCTTCAGTGCACTCAAATACAAGCTCATCATGCACCTGCAGCAACATCCTTGACTCCCAGTGTTCAACTTTTCTGCGGTTATCAATCTTCACCATTGCGAGTTTAATAATTTCCGCGGCAGTACCCTGTATCGGCGTATTCATGGCAATACGTTCCGCAAAACCCCGCCGTGTATTATTCGTAGCATTAATATCCTGCACATGCCGTAAATGATTAAACAAAGTTTTTACGTACCCGCTAACCTTAGCTTCTTTAATAACCCTATCCCTCCACGCCTTCACCCCTGCATACTTAGACATATACTTCTCTATATACTCACCCGCCAGCTTAATCTCAATCCCCAACTGCTGTGCCAACCCAAACGCGCTTATACCGTACACAATCCCGAAATTAATCGTTTTTGCAACCCTTCGCTGTGCCTCATCAACCATACTCTCATCAGTCACCCCAAAAATCTCAGCCGCAGTCCTTGAATGAATATCCTTCCCCGCGATAAACGACTGTACAAGATTTTCATCACCGCTCATATGCGCCAGCACACGCAGGTCAATCTGAGAGTAATCCGCGGATAACAGCCTCCACCCATCCTGCGCAATAAATACTGACCGTATCTTTTTCCCTAATACAGATCTAACGGGAATATTCTGGAGATTAGGGTTTACTGACGACAACCTACCTGTGGTAGTCCCGATTTGATTAAACGTTGTATGCACTCTGGACCCTGCATCCGCGAGTTCAAGCATAACGTCTATATATGTAGACTTAAGTTTTTGGCGTTCACGGTACTCCAACACCTTCTGAGGCAATGCATGTACAGCTGACAGACGGTTCAACACATCTTCATCAGTTGAGTACCCGCTTTTTGTCCGTTTCCCGCCCTGCAGGTTCAGTTTCTCAAAAAGTACAACCCCGAGTTGTTTTGGGGAATTAACATTAAACTTCTCCCCGGCAAGCGCGTAAATTTCAGTTTCATTTTTCTTAAGTTCTTTCTCGTACTCACTCTTAAGTTCATACAACTTAGCTTTGTTTACCTTAACCCCGTTATCCTCCATAGCAATGATCACGGGTACCAGCGGCACCTCAACTTCTGACAATAACTTACCAATCCCATGACGTTCAATATCCCCGGTAAACGCGTTATAAAGTTCCATTGAACAATACGCATTATTAACCACTGCCTCAAGTTTTTCCGCAGGCCGAACACCTTTAATCTTAAAAAACAACTCTTCCCATCCATAAGATTCACTGCTTAACGACAACTTCCCGATATCCAGGAGGTACGCTGCAATCAAAACATCAGTCACCGGCAGTTTAACACTTATCCCAGCATTTTTTATACCCGATAACAAAGCTTTATAGCCATACACAACCTTCATAACCCGCGTATTCTCAAGGATATCATTCAACACCTTAATACATCTATCATAGTCCCCACCGATATACCCGTTGAGGTTAACATAGTAACACCTCCCCTGAGCATCAGCTAAGCCAGCACAGGCAACCAACTTTTTCCCGACAATATCCTGTACCTCCAACGCCAGGGAAACACATTTTTGGCTCATTAACCCCGCGGCAATGCGTTCAAACTCCGCAACTGATTGTACAGCCTCAACCTCCACAGCGACACTACGCCTAATATCCCCGAGCTTAACCTTTTTTGTGAACACCTCGTCGTTAAACAAACTATGGAATTCAAGTTCACGGAGGTACGCTTCAGTTTCCTCACCCGTATGCTTAGCATTAACCCCGCTGCTGCTTACCAGCGGATCCTCGAGCGGCACATTTGAGTTTAAGGTAACAAGTTCACGGCTTAAATACGCATCACTCTTATGCAATTCCAGTTTTTCCTTAAGCTTACCCTTAACATTCCCGATTTTAGAATAAAGATTATCCAAACTCCCGAATTCATGGATAAGCTTCAACGCAGTAACATCCCCAACCCCTGCAACGCCGGGAACATTATCAACCTTATCCCCCGCCAGAGCGAACATATCAACCAATTGTTCCGGTACAAGCCCGGCGTATAACTCCCCGACTTTCCCGCGATCAATAACAACACCCTTGTGCGTATTAAGAATACTGATCTTATCATTCACGACCTGAGCTAAATCCTTATCACCGGTAACTATTACCACCTTATCCCCGTTTTTACTGTACATCCCCGCTAAGGTCGCAATAATATCATCAGCCTCATACCCCGGCAACGCTATAGACGGAATATTCATAAGTTCAACGACCTTGTGGGTAATAGGAATCTGCAGTACTAACGCCGTCTCTGCTTCTTTTCTGGTAGCTTTATACGCGCTAAACTTTTCATGGCGGAACGTTTTCCCCGGTGAGTCAAAACACACAACAACCTGTTCCGCGCCGTCACGCCACAGCTTGACCACCATTTTAATAAAACCAAACACCGCACCGACTTCCTGCCCTTTACTGGTAACAAGTTTAGGCAATGCGTGATACGCGCGGTGTATATACGCGTTTCCGTCGATAAGGTAAATTTCTCTCATCACAAGTTATTACATGCACTCACTTTTGAGGCAAGAACTTTGCTACGCATTCGCGTAACGCATTCGGAGTGATCGGCTTAGCAACAAAACCATCCGCCCCGGCTGCTGCGATACGGTCCCTATGTTCCTGAGTATCATACCCGGTTATAGCGATAATGACTGTAGACTTAAACCGTTCATCTTTTCTTAGGTCAGCGCAAACCTTAAACCCATCCATCCCGGGCAGTACAATATCCAGGATGATAAGTTCCGGCAAAAAATCAATTGCCAGTTTCCCAGCTTCAAATCCATCCCCGGCTGTACGGATAATCCACCCGGGGTCTGAAGAAAGAACTGACTGTATAAGATCCCGGACATCCGGGTCATCATCCACAATCAACACTTTCCTTTGTTTTGCCTGTAACACACACTCATCGAGTTTACCCTTAATCTCATCAAGGGTATACCGTTTTTCATCCTCTAACTGCTTCAATATCTTCAACCGGTGCAAAGTTTCCTCATAATCATACAACCTGAACCCCCCCTGTGTACGCCCATAAGTTTTTAGGAGCCCGAGGTTTGTATAATACCGTATTGTAGACGGTAACACCCCTATTTCTTCAGCGATTTTTCCGATCTTAACAAGATTCCGTTTTTTTTTGTCTTTTGGATCAACAGTCATACTAATAAATTACCCTTCTGTTTTCTGTACCGCCTGCGGTTCAGCTTCTTTTTGTTTTTTAGATTTCATCACCACTATTTCAATCCTACGATTTTTTGCACGGTTTTCTTCACTATCATTAGGATACAACGGGCGGTACTCACCATACCCTCCTGCAGCGAAGCGTTTACAATTAATCGCTTCATTATGCACGAGATACCGTATCACCGCCATTGACCGTGCGACCGATAATTCCCAGTTAGACGAAAACTTACCCCCGGAAATCGGTACACTGTCAGTATGCCCCTCAACGATAATATCATTATCCATTTGTTTCAGTATCATCGCCACTTCGTGAAGAACCAGCGCTGCAGTTGACTTAACATCCGCTGTACCGGTATCGAAGAGTATAGGATTACTGAACACAATCTTAACCTTCTCCGCATCCTGTGTTATATTAACATACTTACTGAACTCCGGGTTCTTCATTAAATCCGTTAATTTAGACGACTCCTCTTCCTTCTTTTGTTCCTCAAGCAGCTTAACAATCTTCTCCTTATTCATCTTACCGCCGACGGACTCCTGAATTTTTTCCTGGATCTTAATAAAATGCTCATCTTTTTTCATATTAAGCGCATACGCGAACATCATAAGGAAAAAGATCATCAATACCGTCATAAAATCAGCGTACGGTACAACCCACAGGTTTGACATATCCGGCTTCTTCAATGCCGGATCATTAAATTTTCTGCTATCAGCCTTACTATTATTCGCCATTACAACACCTAATTCCCCAGTAATCCACTCGTATCTTCTTCACTCCCTGAATCGGTACTCTCCGCCGAAGCTTCTTTTATCCTGACGATCGTGATTTCAATCCTACGATTTTTTGCGCGGTTCGCCTCACTATCATTAGGCGCTACCATCCGATACTGCCCATACCCTAATGCTGCTAATCTCTTAGGATCAATCCCTTCCTTGTCAATCAAGTACTGCACTACCGAGAACGCACGTGCAGCTGATAATTCCCAGTTTGACACATACTTACCCCCGAGGATCGGTTTATCATCAGTATGCCCTTCCACCACGATACGGTTGCGTGTAGGCTTAATCATCATCGCAAATTCGTGTAACGTCTCAACCGCTTCCTTTTTCATAACAGCTTCCCCGAGGCCAAACAATACCGGTGTGGGCAACGTCATCCTCATCTCTTCCTCGTTAATTGAAATATTCGTATACGTTTTCTTAAGCTCATCTTCCATCTTCTTTTCTTTTTCCATATCCTCAACAGTCGGCTGCTGCTGCGATGCGGGTACTGCTTTCTCAAGCTGTGACACATTTTTCCCGGCAAACTGAGACTTAAACGACTGTGCCGCAATATTCTGATCCTCCTGACTTAACCATGTAAGACAGTAGGACAACAAAAAAAAGATCATAAGGTTTGTCATAAGGTCGGTATAAATCAACATCCACAACGGGCTTTCATGATACCCGCCGCCTTCGCCTTCGGCCTCAGGTATAGCGCTATATCCACCTATTTTAGCCATAACAAACCAACCCCGCCGGTATTACTTACTTCCCGGCACCATGTTTTTCACGTAAACGATACGCCATGAACCCCTGCAGTTTACGGCTTACGATCAACGGTATATCACCTGCCTGGATTGAAAGAATCCCTTCGATCATAACCTCTTTTATAAGAAGTTCAGCTTCCGTATGCGCATCAAGCTTACCCGAGATCGGCAGAAAAATAAAATTCGCGCTTGCAATCCCGTAAAATGTACCGGTAACAGCGATTGCCATTGACGCACCCAAACTCTTAGGATCGCTGATATTCCGCAGCACCTGCACCACCCCGAGCAAAGTCGCGAGTAACCCGAATATCGGCGCGTAAGTTCCCATTGAACGGAACACGCTGCTTACCTGATAATGCCGTTTACGTATAAAAATAATTTCTTTCTCAAGGTTCTCGCGGATAAGGTTAGGATCCAACCCGTCAATCACCTGAGTAATACCATCCACCAAAAACTTATCCTTAATCGTGGGCAACACTTCCTGTAGGCTATCCACACCATCACGTTTAGCGCGTTCTGAAAGGTTCACAATCAACGCGATCAACTGTTTAGGCTTAAACTCGCCTGACGGGAATAAAACCTTAACAAACGCGCGGGGCATATTTTTGAATACATGCCACGGCGTACCGATAAGCATTGACGCAATTGTCCCGCCGAATACCAGAAGGAACGCGTCTTTATGCCACAACAAATGTGCAACGTTCCCCCACACCATTACGATATACACCGTCCCAAACCCTAACGTCAAACCTACAATAGTCAGGATATCAATCATACTTACGCCTTACTCCTTCTATACAACAAAAAATATAAATTTACTCTACTGATCCACAGGCTCGCTATCCACTACCTGCCGTTGCGGCCCGCCAGTATCCTCAGCCCCATCCCTGCGGATAACAAGTTCACCTGATTTCTCGAGTGACCGTACGATCCTCGCGATCTTACGCTGTTCTTCCTCGATCCTCCGCGGATTAACCTCGCCAATAAGATCAATCTGTTCCGCCAGCATAGCCCTTGCACCTTCTGATAGACAATCCATCACTGAAGCCTTAATACTTTCATCCGCGGTTTTTAACGCTAACGCCAGCACCACGCCCTGTCTCTGGGATTCACGCAAAACTTTCTGTAACCCAGCTTTCTCGAGGAACGCAATGTCCTCAAACACAAAAATTACGCGCCTAAGTTTTTCCGCGAGTTCCGGTTTTTCACGGCTTAAGAGATTAAGGATACTCTCCTGTGCTTTTGGGTCCACCTGGTCCAGGAGGTCCATAAAATAATCCTCCCCACCCATAAGATAATCAATCTTTGTTTTAATATCGCGCTCAATTTCCTCAACCTCATCCGGGCTTTTCAGTTTTACAGTTGAGAGCTCAATCGCAACCTTCGCCTGTTTTTCAGTACTCAGAGCACCGAATATCTGTGACGCAAACGCCGGGGGAAGGTAGTTCATCACTACCGCCACAGCCTCCGCGGTTTCCTGCTGCAGTAAATACAACAAATTCTTGAGATTACCCGCATTAATAAACGTAAAATGGTTGGATACCGTAAACGCTCGCCCGGGCCCGAGCTCAAGCGGCCCCTGCTTCATTGTGAGCTCACCCGTCATCCCGCGGGGCAACGCCCCAGCACCACCGCCTTCACCTTCCTCCAAGCCCAACCCACCGAGCTGCCCTCCGATATCCATTTTCCCGGAGGAACGTATCCGCGTATCAGCTTCAATCCGTATCTCCGCAGCCTTTACGATAGTCTTAAAAAACATCTGTAACGGCCCGAAAAGGAAGAACGTAATTACCCCGAGGACAAACAATGCAAGAAGGATCCAGTACATATTAGGATTATTCGGGCTGAAGAACTCAGCGAAATTCTGTCCCCACGTTTTACGCGCAAACGCAACTTTTTTTACCCCGAGAACATCCCCGCGTGCCTGGTCATACCCTATACTATCCGCTACTTCGCGTTTAATATTTTCTACTACCGAATCCTTAATAGCAATATCCAGCATAATGAATACTGACACTTTTTTTATGGTAGACGCCAATTGCGGCACTACCAGCTGTATAGGCTCCTGCTGAGTAACAGCTTGCTGCTGCTGTGCGGCAGCCTGCTGCTGTTGTTCCCTCCTTCTGGGCGTAGAGAATCCGGGATAAGGTTCAATAATATCATCAAAAATGATAAACCCCTTATCCTGCTGTTGCTGCTGTTGCTGCTGCTGCTGCGGTGTAATTGTTGTGGTCTGAGTCCGCGTAGTAGGGCGCTGGTCGGTTAACGCCTGGCGTTCAAGCACAACCTCGACGATAACAACAAAATCCCTGCTGCCAAGAATTTTTTCGATTACCCGTTCTGTCCTGCTGCGGATATCGTATTCAATAGTAATACGCTCCTGCGTATCAGCAAATGTCTGAACAGTAACGCCTGCCAGCAGCGTTAACGCAAAGAAAAGTTTACAAATAAACTTCACATTTACCCCTCTCACAAAAAACCTTAAATTATTGCCCAATCTGTTTCTTAACACTATCCGTATATTCCCGTAACGCGGTATCATTAGGATTAATCTCCAGGGCTTTCTCCCATAACTTCACCGCTTTATCACGTTCACCTAGTAATAAATAACTTGTACCCATACGTTTGTATGCCAGAATATTCCGCGATTCCAGCGATAACACTTCCTGGCAAAGAAGAATAGTCCCCGCAAAATCACGTTTTGAAAACTGTATATACGCCTGCAACAATTTTTGATCCACCAGTGTCCCCATCCCCGGCGGTGCGGTATCAATCTTCACCCCGGTCTCGCGCTGCAGGCGGTTAAGCAGCCGTTCAATAGTTTTATTATCCGGGTCAAGCGTATACGCGTAGGTAATCTTCGTGATTGCCTGTTCCGCATCGCCTTCGAGGTACTTAGTCACGCCAGCCCGCAGCAATTCTGACACCTTCCCAGTCCCCACCGATGTCGGCAGTAATGCCACAACCAGCTGTAACCTCGAGGTCAGGATCTTAACATCCTCATCCTGCGGGTTAATACTTCTCGCCTGTGCCAGCATAGAATGCGCTTCATCAAACTTCCCTTCCTGATACGCCTGGATACCTGACTCATATAGTTTTTTGAATAACTCATCAAGTTCTAACCTAGCTTTTTCATTTTGTTTATTCAACTCAGCTTTAACAGACCCGCCGAACTTCATTGTCAATGACATACGATGCGACCCGCCGAGTGAGTGTAACCCCAGCGCATAGTCCAGCATCATGTTGAACACATTAATCCCAAACCCGGCACTAACTTCCTGCTGTGACTGCCCGATACGCAATTTAAAAAGATTAAATACAGCAGCCTCCACCCCGAGGTAATACACCACTGTATTCTCACGGTATTCAACATCACACGCTGCAATCATACGGTTATCCCAAAAATGCCCGGCAACACCCGCACGGATAACAGGGCTAAGCACATCCTGTGAATTCCCGGATAACCGCGCAACCAGCATATTCTTTATATTAACCCCCAGAGTCAATCCCCCGAAGAATTTCATTAACGCACCCGCATCGATTGTCATATCAAGCTTACTATGCTGCCCAAGCGAACTATTCAAAACATTAACCGCCCCGCCGAGCGATAACCAATCACCAATCTCACGGGCGTAACATCCTCCCGCCAGTAACCGTGAATCAATAAACGTTTGATTATTTACGCGGTTAAGCGCATCCCTACCTTCCCCGCCGATAGACAATAATGTTATGGCGTTCACCCCGAACGTACCGTTTTTCAATGTAGGAACCACATACCCGGCATAATCATACACCGTCCCTTCCCAGAGAAACGCGTGAAGAACATTCAATTCCGCGCGGTCAACCTGAGCCAACCCCCCGGGATTCCAGAACCCAGCGGTTGCGTCATTAGCCACAGCGACATACGCCTTACCCATCCCAAGCGCCCGCGCACCTGCTCCCCAGGTAAGAAACGTATTCGCCATCCCGCCAGTATCCGCTGCGGATACATAGTTATGGTTTAGGCTAATACACAAACATATTAGTATTAATAATATATACCTAATACACCCCATATCTTTATTATTAATAGTTTATTTTTACTAATAAGTCAACATTTTAGTTATAGGAAGATACACTCAGGAGCAGAACACTTTACTCCAGCGGATCACTAATCTTCAACAATTTCTTTACTTTAAACTTAAAACTTTTGATATCAAACGGTTTTGGCGAATAATCCGTTGCACCGGCGGCCATAATTTTTTTTTGATTATCGACGCTATCGTACCCGGTAAACGCAAGTATCGGCGTATCCGCGGTTTCCGCACGGTTCCTGAAGTACTGACAGATTTCAAACCCGTTAATCCCGGGTAACATAAGGTCAAGGATTATAAGGTCCGGCATAACCTTATCAGCAAGCATCCTAAAGGAATTAACATCACGGATATTAGTTATCTCGCAATCATAATCCTTCAAAATCATCTCCACCACTGCTCCGACATCAGGATCATCCTCAACGAGGCATACTTTATACTTTGCCATAACCACCGCCTCCCTGAAGATGAGAGTTCAAAGTTGAGAGTTTAGAGTTTAGAGTTGAGAGTTTGGTTATTAACATGGCAGCATCACCCGGAACTCAGACCCCTGTCTTTCACCGTTACTAGCCGCCAGAATTTCACCGTTATGCCTCTGTATAATACCATAACTCACGGTTAATCCTAACCCCGTACCTTTCCCAATATCTTTAGTAGTAAAAAACGGGTCAAATATATGATTAATATTTTCTTTCTTAATCCCGATACCATCATCCCTGAAACTTACAACCACAAACTTTTTCCGCTGCCCGTTATCTTCGATCTTATCAATCACCATAGTAGTTATTGTCAACACCCCACCGCCGACATTAGCAATAGCCTGTGCGGCATTGGTGATAAGGTTGAGGAACACCTGCTGTACATGCGTTGAAGAAATCTTAGGTTTCGGAAGGTTAAGCCCATAATTTTTTTTCACGACAACTTTTGCGGAGGTAAGATCGCTTTGGCAGAACCCCAAACTCTCGTCGATAAGGCCATGGACATCAGTTTCAACAAAGATATAATCCTTCTGCCTTGCGAAATCCAGTAATGCCCGCACAATTGTGCGGCACCGCTGCGCTGCGCGTTCAACTTTTTCAAGCGATGCATGCATAGGATTCTCGGGAGGCACTTTCTCAAGCATAAGCTGGCACTGCCCGAGCACACCGGTCAGCGGGTTATTAAGCTCATGCGCCACACCACCTGCAAGCTGGCCCAGGCTTGACATACGGTCCATCTGAATAACCTGTAACTGCAAAGTTTTCAAACTATCCACCATACCATTAAACGCTTCCGCAAGTTCACCGATTTCGTCCTTACTTTTGATAACAATTTTGTGGTCAAGATTACCTTCACCGATAAGTTTTGCCCCTGTCCGCAGGACAAGCAGCGGGTCAGCGATACTACGGAAAATGTATAAACTCATAATCATCGACCACACCAGCGATATTATTGACGTGATAATAGACACCGTAACACTCATCCTGCCTAACCCCGCCATCTTCTGCTGCGACTTCTGTAACGCCTGATTTTTTTCTTCAACAAGGCTTTTCACTTCTTTAATAACATGATCCGACAACTTCATAAGTTCAGTATCCACCATTACAAGCACCAGCTCGCGTTTACCCTGTTTATAGATACCTATAATATTAGTAGCCATAGAATAAAAATCATTATAGCACAGCTTAACTTTGGCAATAGCTTCCACATCACGATTATCCCTCGCGAGAAGTTGCCATTCATTAAACTTAACCTGCACGGTATTATTGAACTCATTAAAATTATTAAGCTCCTCCGTCTCCCCGAGGATAAGATAAAAATTGAACGACTTCCACTGTTTATCTATGGAGAACTGAATTTCGCGGACGGTAACCATCTCGGAATACGCGCGTAACGCCGTGGAAAGGTACTCATTCCCCTTTTGCCCGAGCCAAAACAAAATCCCTGCAATAATAACAATCCCGGCAACTAAACCGGAAAACGCCAGTATTAACTTCTTACGTATACTCATATTTTTATAAGCCCAGTTTCCTGTAACAACACAACATTATTATCGTCATATTATACGATAATACACTGGAAGTGACAAACACAAAACGAAGAAGTTGGCATACTATTAAATATAAAGGTATCAATACGCAACAACAACGGTCCCGCTGAATACTTTATTCAACGCCGGGATGTACAGATGGTACACAAACACTCCCGGAGGAACAAGAAAGTTACTATTATCCTTCCCGTCCCACACAACCCTTTGTTTCCCGCCGGTATCTGTGTATTTAAGTGAAACAACTTCCTCGCCGGTAATCGCGAATATTTTTACATAAAAATCATCGCCATACGGGTTATCAACTTCAATCACAAACTTATCATTCAACCCGTCATTATTCGGGGTGAACAGCCGGGAGTATACTTTTGTAAGGGCAAACTCTGTCCCGCCGTGAACCTTCTGTAGAAAAGTAACACCCCCTACCAGCATCACAACGGTTAACAATACCACCCACCGCGCACCGCTGCGCGGGTATATACGCATATTATTCATAACCTTTACTTCTTCAACTTCCCAAGCTCTTCCTTAACAACAGCGATATTTATCCCCTGCTGTTCATACTTATCAACCATACGGTTCAATAAACTCACACGTTCTGCAGTACCAATATTACGTTCCACCAGTTTCTGGTAATACCTCCACGAGGCATTAAAATCCTTAACAATCTTTTCCTGTTCCGTTTTTAACAACGCAAGTTCATCCTTAGCTTCCGTAAGAACAATTTTTTTACCGGAATATTTATCCAAAATCTTTTCTATCATCGCAATCCTATCCTTTAACGACATACTACCCGACACGGTTTGCTTGCGATAATACGACATTGAAACATCAAACTCTTTCCTCATCTCATCTTCCTCAGACACCGCTGCTACCGCCGGAGTAACAGGCTTCTGCGGTGTTACTACCGGCTTTTCAGGAATTATTTCCACAGGTTTGGACACTACCGGCGCTGCGGGTATCTTTTTCTTCAATAACTCATCAAGTTCTTTCCTCAAACCCGCAACTTCCTGTTTAGCTTTCTCCGCCTCAAACCTCGCGGTTTCCGCTGCTTTTTCCGCTACCTGCCGTGCCTGAGTTTCTTTATTCAGTTTCAACCTAAGCTCTTCGGTACTGGCATCAACGTTAACCATCGGCCCGAACCTCATGGTAAGCGACACCTTATGAGTCCCGAACTGGTCAGAGATACCCATCAGAGGATAAACCAGCGCGTAATCAAACTGCATAACTGTTGTGCGATAGCCCAGCCCGGCGGATAAACTCGCGTAATTACGCGCCCCGATCCCCGCACCTCCGCGGAACCCCAACCCAAACGGAAGCCACATTTCACCCGCAGCGAGAACTTTATAATCCATCCCGGAATTATACTGCTGGAGCACAAAATCCAACCCGAGCAGAGACATCTGTGCCTTATATGCCACCCCGATCTTATATTCTCTCCGCAATAAATACTGCTGGTCAACCCCTAACGCGAGATTAGGTTCCGTAAGATTAGTGATTGCCATGCCAAACATATAATTCAACCCGAGTTTATAAAACATCCCGAGGTCAAGCGTAAAATCAGTCTTCATCTTCCCGGCGGTAAACAACGCATCCGGCAAACCTGTAACCATCCCGGAATTATCCACAGCGTTATCGGTATACCCTTTGGGATCACTTCCGTACCCGATATTAATTACCTTAAAATTCATCCCCAGGGATAACCCCTTTATTTTCTCATGAAAATTTCCTTTTGCATACGAAATAATCCCTATATTCTCGAAGTACAACCCCGTAGCGGTAAGGTTCAGCCACCCGAACCCCAGTGTCCCCAAATCCTTATAATCCACCAGTGTTGAATCATCAGCCTGCAATTTCCCGCCGAGACGTATAGGATATGCGTACCCGATAAACGAATTCCCCACCCCGCTATCATCATCAAGCCCGACGTACAACCTCCCGTAACTCGTCCCGAGTTCCATCCGCGGAATATTAACCAATCCCGCAGGGTTATGGTATATAGCGTTAACATCATCAGCAATACCGGTAAACGCCCCCGCCAGCCCGCTGGTACGCGCCCCTAGGTTTACCATCTCAAATGCGGCCTCCGCATTTGTTGCAGTATTTACCAGCGTAAAACATAACGCCAGCATTATCATAACTTTAATCCCCATAGATTTCATTATATCTTACCTCCGTCGAAAATATACATATTATCTCGCCACCACGATTACGCCGTTAAGAACTTTACCATCAGAAATTATCTGGTAGAAATACGTCCCTGGCGCTACGGTATTCTCGTCTTTATCCGTCCCGTTCCATGAAAGCACGGTCAACGCCTGGCCCTTCACGCGGGTAACGATTTCAAGATTATCCGCTACCACCGCGCTGTTAACATCATAAATCCGTACCGCAAGATCCAGCATATTAGGATCTTCGAGATAGAAGAACACTTTATCGTTAAGATTATCCCCGTTCGGTGTAATAATCTTCGGCACTACCCGCATAAGGGTAAGCTTATCCGCACGGAGAATCGTACGGATCTGGAACTGCCCGACATTAAGCGTATTAATTTCCAGTGTCTGCGCGTATTTATCAACTTTCCCGCCGAGCTTCAACCATTCAAGCCCGTTGTTCCAGAATAACGACAACTGTTGTTCCGCGTTATCCATAGACACACCGCTCATCCTCGGGATTGCATTCCTACCGATTGACGCAACCTGATTATTAAACGAATCATACTTCATCACAAGGCTTATCGTCCCGGTAGAAAGTTTGAATCCATTAACTTCCTTCGGGATACCGTTATTCGCTTCACCTGAAGTCATATACTTGATCTCAACAGATTTAATCACACGATTTTCTTCGTCGTCATATTTCCGTTCCGCAATAAGCATCACGTCATCGTTCATCCCGCTATATTCCTGTTCCATAAGCATTGCCGCAGCCGCTGTGATACGCACATACGTCCCGTCGTTGAGATACGTATAAATCCCGAGATCACTTGCACAATCAACAATCCGTGATTCCATACAGTTACCATAATAATCTATAGCATCAACTTTGTAGAAGTACACCCTATCGATAGTCATAACATATTCCGTACTTGCATGTGTCAAAGTTTCAAGTAAGTACCACGGCCCCTGGATATTATCCGCGCGGTAGAGTTTATATCTATAGAACTCCGTCACCAACGGTTTCACAGGGTTCTTGAACAATCTGCCATCATCATGGCGCCTCACCATACGCCATCTAAGCTTAAACTTCCCATCGGACGTAAATTCCGGTGATAACAACAACGGCGTATTCGGCGAGAACTCATCCTGTTTCGGCGTGACAAACACTCTCAACGTTACAGTTGAGAACAACGGTGTATGGTCATACGCGTAGATTGCGTAATAATAACTCGTCCACGGCTGCAGTTCTTTCATATCAGTAAACGTAGTTGTCTGCCCGGGCAACGTCCTGATATCCGCTAGCAACGCATCAACCTGTGACGTAGCGGGATACCCGAGCTCACTGCGTAAGATCATCACGCCAACGAAGTCAGATTCTCTCGGGTTCGTCCAGGTAAGCGTCACCATCCCGCCCTGTTCGTCATTCATATCCTGCGATACACTAAGCGCGGTAACCATTGACGGAGGTACGAGGTCGCTGGTAACGTATATACTTTCCACTGTCCCGGTGCTGTAGTTCGGCGTAGAGGTTGCGATATACGCATCATACCCGGTATCAAACGCAAACAGTGTGTAGTAATACGTTGCATACGCATTAAGTTTTGTATGACGGAACTGCGCAGTCGCGCCAGGAGTTAAACCGGTAACCGTCGCAGCAATACCGTCGTTATACGACACAGGATAACTCGTGGTTGACACGCACACGCGCACCCCGGCAAAATCCTTATCCTTCGGGTTCGTCCAGGTTAAGTCCACAAACGTCCCGATATTAGAATCCAGTATTGCATTATCACTGACTGTGAGATCCGCCACCGCTGCCGGAGGAGTGAGGTCATACCGCGTAAACACGCTGGTATACACGCCTGTGGAGCTAACAATCCCGAGCCTGTTATAAGTAAACAGAGTGTAGTAATACGTACTCTTAGCTTCAAGGCCGGTATCGTCAAACGTACGGTTTTCATTCGCACCGGAGATACTATTCGCATACGGTTCTAACCCAACGGTACTGATTGAACTTTCATACACAGTATACGTACTGCGGTAAATCTTAACTCCGGAAATATACTTATCATCCGGGTTTGACCATTTCAACCGTATCCATGACGACACTAACGGGTTCTCAGAAGCATAAGCTTCAGACGTTAAATTACTTACATTCAACGGTTCATTCAGCGCGAGTAACGGCTCACCCACTGCCGGGTATGACGGCCATGACCAGTTATTCGGCCATTCATCCTTCGTCCAGATATAGAAGTAATACGAAGTTGCTTCAGTTAAACCGGTAACCATAAACTGCTGAGGATCATTCGCGTTTACATTGCCGGTAGAGATCGTAATCTCACTGAACTCACCCGTTGCCCAGTTGGCTGGATCCATATCCGCAGGCGCTTTTGTTGAATACTTAATGATATACTGCCCGTCGATAATCTTCCCTGATTTAATAACCTCAGTATTTGTGAAGTCCACGTCATTACCCGGGCAGGTCCAGTTAAGTTTAATAGTTGCAAACGAATTCCCGGGTTCCGCACGGAGGTCAGTGATAAAGTACGGCGCTACTTTTCTGGTAGACGCATACGCAAACGGCTGATTATCGATAGTCAACGATTTTGTATCTACAGGACTGATATTATGGCGGTTATCAAGCGCAAAGATTGAGAACCAGTAATTCTGCCCGTTGGTAAGCCCGGTGATAATCCACGAATCCTGCTGTCCCTGCTGTTTCCGTGAAGGAATACCCCAGAGTTCGCCAAAGTCACGGCTATTCTCAATCGCGGTAAGCGTCTGCGGATGATCCAGCCAGGTTTGTATCGTATCCATATCGATTGATGCACCGCTGAACGTTGAGTAACGTATGTAGTACGAATAAATCTTATTTTTGTTGGTATCATCATCACTTGGCGTAGTCCATGTAAGCTTCACTGCGCCTTCGGTATTCTCTGCATACGGCTGACTTGCAACGAGGTCCGTTATCGGCTTCGGAGGCAGGTAGTCGGGTTTCACGCGCATAACAACTGCAATACTACGACTCTCTGCCGCATACGCATTAGAGGCGACTAATGACAAAGGTAACCCCTGGCCTATTATCATAAGGCTAAGGACGATACTTATAACCCGCCGTATTTTGGCGAGGACTGAGTTATTCTCCCAGTTCGTTACCATTGCCGTCCACCTCTTACTTCGTTATCCGCCGTATATGTAAAACCATTGTTTCCATTGGGCAGACAGTTCATCTCGATGCTCTTTACCCCCGTAGAGAGATTTTGACTACCGTGCCTGCCCTTATTATTTACCGTTTCCTGCCCATCACTACTAACAGAACCGGTGATGAG
>JBBAAG010000052.1 GCA_041658405.1 Elusimicrobiota bacterium | reverse complement strand
ACCCAGCCACGAGTTTATCCGTATCTTCTTCAAGATGCAACAGCGTTGCGCCAATTTTACCATTACACACACCGCACCAGTTATTAATATTTTCTTTTTTATTCCACCAATAACTTTGAGGATTTTCGATGTACGGATTAAGTACACGGGTATAGATTTCATGTGTTACGCGTTCGTGTATTTCCGCGGGTATTACAGTATCAAGTAAACGCAAAATTTCCGCAAGCATCAACGAAGTTTCTGTTGCAGCAAGGTCAATCCCGATATTCTTATGCGCCGGCAGAACCCATACTGTTTCTTCGCAGATGCTCCACAGGTAATCATTAATACGATCACCGAGATCGTTACGCCCGCCAAACACTGTATGTACAACCATTGCCGCTAACCTTGAGCGTTTAAGAAAATACGGATCCTGATACCCGTTACGCGTACCTTTAACCTCAAATTCGCGATACAGTGTATACGGCATCAATGGAATATTTTCTAGGCCGTTAAGAATATCCGCTGTCATATTCAACACATTAGAAGTACCCGGCAGTCGTTTTGCAGCATCCACGGTTTTTATATCGGGATTAAGTTCTTCGAATATATCTCTTCGGTTGTATGATCTTAAAAACACTTCTTTATTAAACAAAACCGCCTCATTTCCCGGAGAAAAAGTTTTTGTATATTCTATAGTATTCAGTATCCCTGTACTCAACTGTTTTTACAGGTACGTGGTCATAACTCAATATCTTCGCTCCTTCATATGACAGGATTAACGGCGAGTGCGTGGCAATAATGAACTGAGTATTCCCGGAAGCAATACTTTTACGGATAACCCCGAGTAATTCCAACTGTTTTTTTGGGGATAACGCGGTTTCTGGTTCATCAAGAAAATGTACTCCCTTGATTTTGTAGCGGTTAACAAAAAATGCCATATTACACTGCCCATGCGATTTTGTTACCAACGACTCCCCGCCGTAATGTTTCAACATCCCGGGGTCAGAGATTGCCCAATCGTCTACCATCCGCGCGTAGGTTGCGAAATTTTCGGATGAGAAAAATGAACCCTTAACAGGTAAACCTATCCATTTAATATTGATATATTTATGCAGCATACCGGCGTACTTATTATACTTAAACACCTTATGCTGCGCGTCTTCCCACAGATGCACACCAACCTTTTGCGCGATTGCACGCAGGACCGTAGATTTACCGGTACCGTTTTCCCCGATAAAAAATGTTACACCCGGGGAAAAATCAATTATTTTTGTTTTCCTCAGAAGGCCGACGTTGAACGGGTACGCGTCAACATCCGGGAATTTGGAATTATTAACCTCAACTTCTTTTATAAACACATTTACAATACTGTTTTCTTTTTACTAAAACACATTGCTGCGTGATGAAGTTCCGGTAAAAACCGAGACGTTAAATAATTTTTTATCCATATCGCAGGGATTAATCCAATATACGCAGATGTAAATAGTACCGCTAAAGCTTTACGTTTCTCAAGCGTGTTTTTCAATCTAAGTAAACGTTCTTTGTGTTTATGAATATCAATGCGGCCGGGTTCGCCTGCGAGCATCGCAAGATACGTGAGGCAAAAGAAACACGATGCCATCGTGGAACGCCATTTTGCCATTTCTTCAGACGCGTGACGGCATCGCAAGTATATTGAAGCAATGTTTTTCCCGGCAAAACCTTTGCTTACGAACCCTTTCACTTTTTCGACATCGTCTTTTTTATACTTCCCATCCCACATAATCTTGCTTGTAAGCGCTAACGATGCTAAGCACGATTCGTTTGTTTCACATGGTACGATAAATGTTGAGTATCTCGCCCATCCTGTCGCTACTATTCCGGTAAAGTTGTGTTTCTTTACCAATTTTGTCCATGAAAGCATGTTTTCTGCATGCACATGTTCATGAGTTACGTCTGCAAACGGCCCAATTGCCCCGCGATACGCACCTGCACCCCATAACGTTACCCCGCCTTTTTTGAATAGTTCAAACATTTCAGGTTTTATCCTGCTATACACCTCGCCTTGGTATGTCCATGCCATGAGGTCAGCTTTTTTCGCAATCTTTTTTACATCCGCTACTGTCCAGTGGCGCATCATATCGTCCCACAATATCGGGCGGACACCTTTTGAGATAGCATAATCTAATGCCGGGGTAAGTTGTTTAAGATACAATTCACCTTTCCCATACTTCTTTACAAACGCTTTACATTGGGGACACGTGCCTAACGACCATGCTTCATCACCGCCGATATGGAAATACTTTATCCGTCCCTCATGCGTCCTTAAAACATCACGGACAAGGTCAACAACAACTTCCTGTGCGCCTTTTTTACAGGGACAGATTTCGCTTACAATATCCGGCATCTCACGCATATGCCTGAATTTAGGTTTTGACAATACAGTCTCTAAATGCCCGTAGGACTGTACTAGCGGTATAACTTCGATCCCGTTTTTTTCTGCGCGTGAGAGAAAAGTGTCCACTTCTTTTTCGGTGTACGCAGTAGAATTCCGGAATTCGGGATGCAGTTTCCAAGGGTACATATCTTCCCACTCAATTAACACGCAGTTAAGGCGTAATTCTTTAAAATAATCTAGTAACCGCAAAAACTGTGTTTCCGTAGGCGGCATACCTTTTAGGTCAAGATGTACCCCACGGATTTTGGTAACGGGCTTCTTGTTTTCAAATAGTTTCATTTAGTCTCCTTATAAAATATTACCACTCTTCAAAATGTTCGAGTATTGTTTTTACCTGATTAATAAACTCCGCGCCGTATGCGCCGTCAATCACGCGGTGGTCCGCGGAAAGGTTTAACTTCATCATCTTACGGATAATCATCGCACCGTTATCTACTACCAGCTTATCCTTAATCGCACCAACTGCAAGGATACCGACTTGCGGAGGATTTATAATTGCGGAAAAACTTTCAATACCGTACATACCGAGGTTTGTTATTGTAAATGTCCCGCTGGACATCTCCGCGGGAGTTACCTTCATAGCTTTCGCACGGGTAACCGCTGCCACGCGTTCCTGTGCAAGTTCGGAAATACTTTTGTTATCCGCGTTTGGTATCACCGGGACAATCAGTCCGTCGGGTAATGCCACAGCAAAGCCAATATTAATATTGCCGTACTGTATAATTTTATCACCTTGCCATGCGCTGTTCATCAAAGGGTAGCAGCGGATAGATAATGCTACGGCTTTGGTAATAAAATCGCTAACTGTAATTTTTACTGTCGGGAAGTCGTTCATCAATGCAGTACGTTTTATCATCACAGATGTCATATCGACTGCGGTTAGAAGATAGTAATGCGGGATTTCTGACTTACTTTTTGTTAACCTCTGAGCTATAGTTTTGCGCATAGGGGATAACGCAATATCTTTCGCTTCGATTCCTGCAGGAATATTAATCACAACTTTTTTTACTAAACCACCTGATTGGCCTGCAGCGTTGATAACGTCGTGTTTTACAATACGTCCCATAGGGCCTGACCCGCGGAGAGAGGTTATATCCACACCTCTGTCATTAGCGAGTTTACGTGCAAGCGGGGAAATACGCACCCGTTTGTTTTTACCACTTTTTTTTTCAGGAGTTTCAGTTTTTATTGGCATCACAGGGACTGGAGCAGACTCTTTTACCGGCGCTGATACCGGTATTGGTACGGGAACCTCTGAGGGAGTTTCAATCTTTGGCAGAGGTTCATCCATTTTATCCGCAAGATAGCCGATAACGGATAGAACCGGAACATTATCAGTTTTATCCGGGACAATGATTTTACGCAGTATCCCGGATTGCAGAGCTTCAACCTCAAACGTTGCTTTATCCGTACTTACTTCCAGCAACACATCGTCTTTTTTAATCTTATCACCTTCACGTTTTTTCCAGCCAATAAGCTTACCGGTTTCCATAGTTTCACCGAGCTTCGGCATTTTTATCGGGGTAATCATAAAAGTTCCCTCACTGCTTTCACGATATCATTTTTCTGCGGGATTGCTAACGCTTCGAGTACCGGGCTTTTTGGCATCGGTACATCCGCGCCGTTGAGCCTCGCGATTGGCGCGTCAAGATAATCAAACGCGTGCTCTATAATCTGCATCGCAACTTCCGCGCTGGTAGAGCCTGTCTTCGTTTCTTCAGATACGATAAGCACGCGGTTAGTTTTCTTTACCGACTCAACAATAGTTTCGATATCCAACGGCAGTATTGTGCGGAGGTCGACAATTTCGACATTAACATTTTCTTGTTCCAACTCTTTCGCCGCTTCCATTGCACGTAGCACAGCGCGGGAATGCGCGATTATCGTAACGTCCTCACCTTTACGTTTAATATCCGCTTTACCGATGGGGATAACATAATCGTCCCCGACCTCCGGCACTTGACCTTTTGTGTTATACAACATCTTGTGTTCAATAAACATTACAGGATTATCTTCCCGGATCGCGGATTTTAGTAACCCTTTTGCGTCGTACGGCGTTGCCGGCATAACAACTTTTATCCCGGGAATATGCATAAACCATGCTTCCAGGCTTTGCGAATGATGCGCGCCAAGAGTACGCCCTGCCCCGCCTTCCGTTCGGATGACCATCGGAACTTTACACTTACCACCGAACATATACCGTATCTTTGCAACCTGGTTATTAAGCTGGTCCATCGCAATACCCATAAAGTCGACGTACATAATCTCAACCACCGGCCGCATGCCGGTCATCGCAGCACCGAGGCCTGCGCCGACAATCGCGGCTTCGGAAATCGCGCTGTCCCGCACGCGTTCCTCCCCATACTTTTCGTATAATCCGCGGGTAACGCCGTACGCACCGCCGTAGATTGCAACGTCTTCGCCCATGACAAATATTGTTTTGTCACGCGCCATTTCTTCGTTCAACGCTTCGTTAATCGCTTGCCAGTACATAATTTCGCGCATTTTTTATATCATCCTTTTCAATAATTTTTTGTCATTAACCACAACATTATTACGCGTACAAATCGTCGTAAAGTTCTTCCGGCCGCGGTAACGGGCTATCAACGGCGAACTTTACTGCCGCGTCGATTTCCGCGCGTACATCAGCGTCCAGCGTCTCAACTTCTTTTTGTGTCAACACTTTTGACGCCACACATTTTTTGCCGAATAATATAATAGGATCGCGTTCCTTCCAATACTTTTCCTCGTCCCTGGTACGGTACGCACGTGGATCACTGCGTGAATGCCCGTAGTACCGGTATGTGTTTGCGACAACAAGAGCCGGGCCGTTACCTTCCCTTGAGTATTTTGCCCATTTTGATACCATCTCTCGGACAGCTTCTACGTCCTGCCCGTCACAACAATCCGACGGCATATCATACGACGCTGCGCGTTTGGTAAGATCCTGTACCGCGCATGCGCGTTTAAGCGATACTGACATCCCGTATAGATTGTTTTCACAAACAAACACTAACGGCAGTTTCCACGTGCCCGCCATATTTGCGCATTCATGGAAAAGGCCCTGGTTAATCGCACCGTCACCAAAGAAACATAACACTACTTTCCCGGTTTTCTGCATCTGCTGCGCCAATGCCGCGCCGGTTGCGATACCAAACCCGCCGCCAACAACGCCGTTCGCTCCTAAGTTTCCAGTTGATAAGTCCGCGAGATGCAATGACCCGCCTTTGCCTTTACAACAGCCCGTAGATTTACCAAGAATTTCTGCCATAAGTTCCGGGAGTTTTCCGCCTTTCGCAAGGCAATGCCCGTGTCCACGGTGTGTACTTGTAATCAAATCATCCGGGTTTATTGCCGCCATCGCGCCAACCGCCACAGCTTCCTCCCCGGCGTATAGGTGTGACCCGCCTTCCGCAATGTTTTGCGCTAACAGGTCCATAATCTTATCTTCGAACTGCCGAATCTGCATCATTTGTTTGAGATAAAACAACGCAGTGTTTTTTTTAATTGAATTTGTTGTCATTAATAATTAATTCCTTCCCTTTTAACTTATTCTTAAACAATTACTATCTTTTTATACATTTTAACAACATCACGGGGGTTACACAATCCTGGTGTTGAGGATATCACAGATGCTGCGCTTACTGCCGTGGCAAACCGTACTGCTATCATAAAACTCATATCATGCGTCAACGCATAAGCAAACCCCGCAACTAGCGAATCCCCAAGCCCGACATTAGTCCTCTGCGCTTTTATCACCGGAGGTTTCGCAGTAATAAATTTTTTTCCGTTGTATACTAACAACCCTTTTTCCGCCATACTAACAACCACTAATTTCACACCTTTCCTATGGATACCCTCGCATACACGGCGCAGGTGCTCCGGGGTACGGATTGTCTTACCAACAAAACTTTCAAGTTCAGATAGGTTAGGTTTTATCATATACGGTTTTGCGGAGATACAATCCCGCAAAGTTTTCCCGCCAGCATCAAGGATTGTCAGTACCCCATATCTATTCGCTAATTTGATAAGACCGGCATAATATTTTTCAGTAATCCCTGGTAAAAGCTTACCGGTGAACACCACACAACCAGCACGGGGAAGCAGGTGCACAAACTTTTTGCGGAAACCGGTAATCCCTGTATTGTCAATTTTCAACCCGGGTTCAAGCACACGCGTAAACTTCCAATTTTTTGTATCCACAACCGTAACATTAGTCCGTGTTTCTTCCGTACAAAAATAAAAATCATGAGGTAATTTTTCGGTATCCAGTTTATGTTTAATAAACATTCCGGATGTCCCTCCAAGAATACCGGTCGCTAATGTTTTCCCGCCTAGCGCTTTCACTGCACGGGAAACGTTCAACCCTTTACCCCCCGCGGTGTTAGACACGCATTCCGCACGGTGGTCAGTATTAACCTTAAACCCATTAACATAAAGAAACTTGTCAACCGCAGGGTTTAGTGTAACAGTAAGTATTAACTTTTCTTTTTTCATGCTCTCCAATTATGTCTTAGATCAACGTTTTATCGAGATGCTCAATCTCTTTCTCGCAAGACCATTCATCCGGTACTTCATACGGTTTATCCATCTTTGTGTGCGGATACACAATAGCTTTACCATCAATCTTCCCTTGTTTCATGAGTTCAAGAAACTTAACTGCATGCGTTAAATCACCAACTAACCGTATCTGTGTCCCTAACCTTATACTCCCCTGATTCACAAGATCCAGTACTTTAACGGTATCACCCCAGTTACCACCGCTGGAACCCGTGATTATCATCTCAGAATAATGCACTTTTCGGAGATCAATCCCAACCACATGCTCCCCTACTTTTAACCCGCCAAACGTATTAACCACACTCCCGCGCCCAGCTAAACCAAAAACGTTTTCCTGTGCACGCGCACTGCCTGTAGCATCAATAATATCATCCGCAAAGTTTTGACCCGTGATTTTGTAAACAGTATTCGCGATATCCGGTGTTATAAGTTCGCAATGAAGAGCAACACCCATTTTTTTTGCTTGTGACGACAACCGTGATGTTATCCACTCAAACCGGTTTGGGTTGATATCAAACACAAAAAGGTGTTTTGGTGAGTATGACATTGCAACTTCCGCGTGTAACCGTCCCATAACACCTGCACCAAAAACTGCGGTAACACCATTTTTGAGTAACCCTTTTACAGCTACGCGTTCACCGGTTGACGGGTTGAATATCAAATGCACATGATGATCCTGAGCTGATACACAACAGGAAACTGGTTCGGATAATGATACTTCGTAATACCCCAATGTCTGTGAAGGTAATTTTACTAAACAATTAGACTCAATCACTTCTTCCATTATCAGCATATACTCCGATAGATGACCGCCAAGTGTATACCCAACCGCTGTTTTATTCATAGTTTCAACATTACGATAAAACTCGCGGTGGTTAATCGGTGCATGATCAACTGCCGGCTGGACACACAGTTTTTCACCGATTTGATATTTATTCTGCAGGTTCTGCCCGACTTTAACTACAGTCAATGATCCTTCATCACCAAGGATCACAGGATGACTCTCAATCGGCCATCCGTTGATATACGTATGCTCCTTACCCTGGGCAAGGATTTTCAGGGTGGACGTACAGATCGTGCATGCATCCACACGAACCAGCAGCTGGTTTGTATTGGGATACGGTACGTCCAATTCAAGAATTTTAAGGTTCTCCAGCCCGGGTTCTTTCATAGCAACCGCTTTCATTTTTTTGGGTATCACATAATCTTCCCCAATATTTTTGTACTTTTCAAACCGTGGATAGTTCACTTTTTCGTTCCTTCTTTCTCATAACCTTTTTACTGTATTCATTAAACTGTTATTATACATTTTTTATGAAACCTATTTCTTCACTGCTTTCAATACACTCTTAACCGCAGTTTTAACAAATGCTTCACCGATTGAAGGTGAAAATATACTATTTGATGCTTCATATCCGCCTTCCGCAAAAGCTTCTTTTGTGGGCATATATCCCTGGAGTTCTCCATTGGATAATGCTATGACATAGGCTTTACCATACTTTTTTACACGTTTTTTTACTTCCAACGAGTACTCCACAAAAAATTCACCTGGGAATGTAATAAACAAATATTGTCCCACCCTTACCACCATAACTTCACCCGGTGCGATTGTTGATAGGCGTTTTTTTACAATACCTTTTGCACTGATTCTCGCGAGGGACAACGTTTCCTCCGCGCCGAACCAGTCCACTTCGGCGGTACGCACAACGCCGTGCGGCGCGTTTTCTGCGCGGAGACGGTCAAGTTTTGCGTGGGCCGCTTCGAGTTTTGCCTGGGCAGCTTTTACTGTCATAAACTTTTTGAGTTTTAACGGCACACCGGCCGATACTGCTGACACCGTAAGTGCTGACGTATACTCGCAGCTACATACGGTTTTCACTGCTTTAACAATCCTGTCGCCCAAAATATAACCCACCCGTTTCGCTTCATCAAACGTGTTGGACTTCGCGAAATACCGCGGGGATTGATTACCCTCGGGTCCTGTGTGGTATACCACAACAACATCGCGGCCCAGCACCGAGTTCATCCTCATCCGTGTATACCCCGGAAAGTCGGACGAATATTTTGTGCTGTCCTCATGCAAAATTGTCGGGTGCATACAGTATATTATCATTACCCCAAATACTTTCTTAGTCACTATATCCCTTGCAATAACCACCGGTACTTCAGGGTCAGTTATCCCGCCTTTAATCCTGCGGTTGCCCCCAACGCCGGTACCGTCGGCAACGGTTACCGCAAGTTCTGCCGGTATACGAGTTTTGTATGCTTTGATGATAGCCTCCGCTGTTTTGTTGACCAGCTCGTCGACATACTGTTTATCTTCCTTTGGCACCTGCGGGTCAATCATGTTGGAAAGCATATAGACCGTCATCGGGCCGGAATGCGTGTGTGTTGCCGCAATGTTGATATTTGACGCAGGAATACCGGTACGGCGGGTAACGATTTCGCGTACTCTCGCAGCAATGTTTTTGGTAATAAAAATAATATCAACAGAACAAAAAATGACTGTCTGATGGAAAAGATCGCTAATCGCTATTACTGATGCGTATAACGGATCATTCACACCTGTACTGTACCGTTTAACATGAGGATACCCAAACAAAAAAAGCGATTTGTCCGGCGTAACATCAACTTTCGCAACACCTATCGCTAAATCTCCCGGCATCATGTCCATTTGTTTCTCCTTGCTAAAACCCCAAATTGCAGAAAATATTTACGCCAAAACTCTTCTGATGTGTTATACTCATTTTGTCCACAAAAAAAGTCGTTCAAAGCTTCTTTTATACGCAAAACTTCTTTTAAACGCTCACGGTTTTTTGGGTCGCTGATAGTAAGTTCTATCAACTCAATAGCGCGGCGATAACACGATTCCTGATGTTCTTTATCTTTTTTAGCACGCCAATTAAGCGCGCGGCTGACCTCGCTGCCAGCATTTGCTAACTGAGTTACTAGTGTAAATTCATGCCAACGATTCATCGTTCTACCTTGACTGTTACTATTTTCAAAATACTTTTTCTAACTTCTTCACTCTCAACTCCGCGAGTTTTATTACCACAGGCAGGACGAATGTTTATCAACGAGTCAAACTCAACAAATTCTTCTCCGGCAACACCGGGATATAAGTTTATTCCCCACAAATTTTCTTGTTTTGAACCATCCTGTATTAAATAAGCTTCAATATCAGAATGAAGTTCAGCGTCTATGGCAATCACTTCGCGCCCAACATCTACTACTGCTTTCACCATATCGCCAAACGTTGATTTCGCAATTTCTGCAAGTTCAGATTCTGCTATTTTAGTTTCAATTATTTTCATAAACTTGTTAATGTCCTTCCCAAAATGTACTTTAGCGTATTATTGGTTATATTTTATATTTCAATTATACCATGATAACATAACCAACAAAATTCAGTAATTTATTTTATCACTGCTATTTTACCTGCAATTTTTTGATTTTGCTGATTTGAAACAACATAGAAATATATACCACTAGCCACTTTTTCATGAGAATGGTTTGTTAAGTCCCACTCAGCTTTGCCATCATTATCATTTTCTATTATTACATCAACTACTTCGCCAGAAATGTTATATAGAGTAATATCGATATTGTTAGTTAAATTCAAAAAGTATATCTTAGAATCACCTTGGTTATACTTACACGGATTTGGGTAAGCTAAAACGCTACCCAAATGTGAGGCAGCTTTTTGTACTAAAAGTGCGAACTTGCTTAAATGCGTCGTTTGCGCTACAACCTTATTTTCATTAACATACACCGTAGACGGCAATACTTTCCATGTACTATTGGTTTCATCATACGAACCTATGGCAACGTTTGATTCATCAAGTTGTTGTACATCGCTATCACTATATTTAATATCCAATGTAACTTCTTTTTGAGGTTGCAGGTTGTTGCTTGTTTGAATATCAAAGCCAACATTTAATGCTTTTATACTAGGCTGTAAATATGATATTGGTGGATTAAAAGTAGATACATTGACTGTAGTATCAACAGAAAATGAATTTACCGGGAAAGTTATCTTAATTTCACAAGATTTTGACATTACTACTATCGTATCATCGACCACACCAGTACTATATACCACCTTATTAAATGCAGTTGGATACAAGGTTATATTCTGATTCACAAAATAACTTTGAACGGAAATATCTTTCGGTGGGTCAGATTCATATCCCGTAGCAGTTGCTTGCAAAGCATATGTACCTACTGGAAAATCGTCGACATTATAATATCCCAAAATATCAGTGATGCATACTGCTTTTGTGCTGTTGTTTACAAATATTACACTTGCTTTGTTTATTGGAGTTCCGTAACAATCTTTTACATATCCATCAACTTTTGCAAACATATATCCGTCGCCATCTGTTGTGTTTAATACCGCACCTCCACAACAAATCCATCCCGTTTTGTTATCAACAAAATTAATTGATGTTTTAAAATAACTACGCTCAAAATCCCCAATTCGTTTGCACCATGATTTACCGCCGTTTACACTTCTCAACACTTTGTTCTCAGTAGTTACCCATCCAACATATTCATTAATAAAAAACAAATCTTGTACTTGCCCAAAATCACTCGATGTATATTTTGTCCACGATATACCGCCATTATCTGTATATAAAACAAACCCTTCTGAACCCACCCAGCCTTTTGATTCTGTTAAGAAAAATACTGAATAATAATCGTTAGTATAACCACTTTCTAATTTTACCCATGAAGTACCACTATCATTTGTTTTATATATATTCCCACTATTACCTACTGCAAACCCAATGCTGTCATTTATAAAATATACATCATGAAAAAAACATCCAAAATTATGATTCTTTAGTATAGTCCCATCGACTGACAATTTACATATTTCCTCACCGACTGCAATATAGTATTGTGAAATGACAGGAAATATTTCCTGAAAAGTCAGATTATTGGATTGATTACGGTTCCAAGAAATGCCGCCATCAGATGTATAAAAAAGATCTGCGCCTGATCCAGTAGCCATTCCATTTTCTTTATCCGCAAAGCCGATACTTAATAATATATTGGTCGTATCCGGTATCAAGACATTCTGCCATATTTTGCCGCCGTTGACGGTTTTTTGGATATAACTTTTTTCAATTAACGGATCGTACCACCCTACAACAAAACCTGTACTTTTATTTAAAAACCATGAATCAAAAGGAAAAGCTTTACCCCCTAAATCTTTTTCAACCCAGGTCAAACCATAATCTGTTGTCTTCTTAAGGACTGGCATTGTTAAACTATCATAAAAACGTTGACCAAGCGTATATCCGATTCCTGAATCATTCATTTTATAATCAAGCATTAAGTTATCTGGGGCTGTACTAACATACAAATATTGCCAAAACATCCCGCTATCAGTAGTTTTCACAATAGCGCTAAAGTTTTCTACTGAAATTAATGCAAACCCTGTTGATTGATTAATAAAATATGGCTTTTGTAAATAATTATAAATCATGCTATTCGTTGTAGAATACACATCCCAAGAATATCCACCGTCAGTCGTTTTATATATCTCATACTGCCCTGTTAACCAACCTGTGGAACTGTTAACAAAAAACATACCACCCGCATGAAGGTTTTCACAAATTTTAGAATAATACATTCCGGAATTTTCATATTTATACAAGTCCCCACTTAATAACATCCACCCAGTTTGATCATTCAAAGCATAAATTGAACGAAAATTAGGAAAATAGCTATCCCATGTCTTCCCCCCGTCAAATGTCTTCTGATTCCCATTTTCTCCCCAAATCCAGCCAAGTGAAGAATTGGCAAAAAAGAGTGTTTTGTAAACAACAGTATTCCCATCGTTTCTTACCAGTTTCCAACTATTTCCTCCGTCATCAGTTCGATAAGTTTTGTTTCCTGTAATATATCCCATGTTCTGGTCTAGAAATTGCAAATCTGTCACAACCACATCTGATGGAATGTTAATCCTTGTCCAGCTATCACCACCGTCCGATGTTTGTAAAATTGCTCCCAATATACCACCAATAAAACCTGTATTATTATCAATAAAGTGCATAGTTCCTAAATAGGGGATCATATTAAAATAAGATTGCTGAACTTTCCAACCCGCAAAAGAACTTACTGGTAAAATTAGTAACATACAACTGATAATAATTAAACAATGTTTTTTATTGATACAGTCTACCCCTGATTAATATACGGGTGTATTTCATGATGTCCATTTATTTTCTATTTCCCAAAAATGTACTTCACTGTATTTATTGTAGAAATTTGTTTTATCAAATTTAGCCCAAGCAAATTTAACAAATCAACTTCCTCGTTGTACCCACAACGCAGAGCGAGCCCGCTGATTTTACCCTGTGCCGTATAATTTTGTTGAATAAAATAATAATACGGAGTATCCGTCCCCCAGATAAACAGGTTGGAGTATGACTCCACAAGTTTTTTCATTACATCAATAGGATTATGATAATCAGCCTTGAAAATATCACATTCCCGTGCAACTGCCATATGTTTGTTTACTGCAAGCTCGCAGTGTATGATAAACGCAGATAAATCTATCCATACATTGGATAACTTAGCAGCGCGGTCTATTGCGTGGCGGTCAAACCGCGCGGTATGCGCAATACAAACGCGTATCTCAGGATTCCGTTCCGCAAATGAAAGAATATCCCCGACGTATGACCATGGATCAACTTCTTTCCTAGCTGAAGAATGAAAAGTTACGGGTAAACCGTATTTCTTCATCAGGTTAAGTATAGGCTTACCTTTATTCTCCAACCCGCGAATGTATGAGTGTATATAAAACGGTATCGTTTTCAATCCAAACACAGGGTATTGTTTCATTAACCGTTCAATATTCTCCACTTGTTTTTCAGCTTCGCGTTCCGGGTCGAATAACAAAAACGGTACTACGCGATGGGCGTACTCCGGGAACGTAACATATATTTCTCTCAATAAATTAACGTTCTCAACTTCATACGGGAACCGTGATACCCGGCGGTCAAGTGTTATCTTAGGAGTTGGTTTACACTGCGCAGCGTAGTACGCGGAATCAAACCCAAAAACTATTGCATATGCAATGTTTAAAACATCCATCCGCACGATTAAATCCTCAAAATTCATACAGTAGGGATATGCACCCTGTGCATAATTACGTAACGATATCCCGATATGCGTATGCGCGTCAATGATGCCGGGTTTCCGAAGGAAAAGAGAACGTATAAACTCCTTCTTTTTATTTACCGGCAAAGTCGGGGATAACACATATTTTATCGGGAGCATTCCACCTTTTTTCTTCACGTTAGCTCAATACCCCTTATTCCAGTCAGGTTTAATATCTTCCGCAATAGTTTCTGATACCAACACGTCAGTACGTAATGTTTGGCAGATAGATTCCGGCACTAGCGGCGTTACCGGCCCGTGCATTGCCAACCGCGCAATCATACGCTGCCACGCAGTACGGGTGTTATGTACGGAGATAGAAAATGTTTGGATTCTATGTTTCGCACTGACAGCTTCATTTGGCCCTATGGTTGCAGCACGGGGCGGTACTGCTGAAAGATCGCCGCTCATACCAAAACTTCCATGCAACGAATTTTGTGCTATCGTAAACGGGCTGAGGGTTACAATCTTAGGCCCAAGTTTTTTCCATTGCGCTAACGTATACTTATTCCCATCATACTCCGGGGAGTCAGGGTCAATGAACGCAAGATGCCCTGTCCATCCCGGCCCGCTGAGGCAGAGGTCTGCACCGCCGTGGTCCGCTATCATCTTACCGTAAAACTTAATATTTTTATCCATCGGCCCAAAACACTGTTTCTCCAGCGGGCGGAGTTTGGAGTTAAGGTTAGCATAAAAATATTTTTTAAACGCATACATAAACCCAAACGGCCATGACTCAGGTGCTGTACGGCCATTTTCATCCGCGTATTCATCCATATTAAATGTATACAACTTCCTGCAGTCAACTTTGTACTGGTTAATAAGATACGCGAGCTGGGCATACATAGGGTTCGGGTTGGGTGTGATAAGCACAAATTCCCGCCCAGCCTCCAGTGCTTCACGTAAATACTTGAATACCAGCGATACCCATATAAACGGTACAACTGCGTCAGGATAAACTTTTATCCGGTAGTCCGGGTTACTATGTTTTTCGATATCCGCGCGTTTAACCGCGCGTACACGCGCAATTGCTCCGGTATCACGGAACGGTACATGCAATGACGGTTTAAACTTAAAACTTGTTTGTTTCATACTATCTCCTTAAACTATCTGAAATCCCGTTATATATTTGACATTATACCACTAATGTATTTGAATAAATCTTTGCAGCGCCTATCAGTGCAGAATCCCTCTGACCCGCTGCTACTACAATATCATACGGTAATGTTTCACGTAAGATGTTTATCCATACTTCCGACCTAGTTGCACCTCCGGAAACATATAGCTTACTTATATTCACACAGTGGCTAATTTCACGGAGATGACACTTTACGCGGTTAATAAAATGGTGTATCAACAGTTCTCCGGCAATATAAGGATTTGTTCTCATACCATCGAATACAACGGTATCACCCACAATTTTTATTATATCCCCGCTGCTATCGCTATGCGGCAATCCCGGATGTTTACCATAAAACATCCGGTACACATCGTTATACGATAATTCCGGGAAATACGTATTCTTGAATTTATCAATTACGCTTCCAAACTGTGATTCCAGGGATATAACAAAATACTTGTCATCGATAGGGCTAACCCCTATAATCTGGGTTTCCCCAACCTCGTTTAACGGTTGAGGGGTAAGAGTGTAAACCACCATTGCGGTACCGAAGTTTATGCTTACATCACCCACATGCGTAACACCCGCTCCGGAAGCGGAAGATGACTGGTCATTACCGCAGTAATAAACTAACGGAATAGATTTTAACCCCAATTTTTGAGCAACACTTTGTTTTACAGGAAACCCTTTCCCGCATGCGGGATATAATAACGGCACCTGCGGTTGTTTTAGCCCAAGTATTTTTAAAACTTTACGGTTAAACTTTTTTGTGCGGATATCCATTATCCCGGACATCCCAAAATTTGTGTAGTCCGTATAAAACTTCCTGGTTAATTGATACCCAATGTATTCGTTGATATGCGGAAAAAACATTGTTTTTTTAAATAATTGCGGGTAGTTACGTTTCAGCCACATAAGTTTTGAAATGTATAACACAGGTTTTGGGGAGTCAAACCCGGCACTTAGACAAAAGTCAGGAAGTTTTTCATTGAGTATAACACTCTCATCCTCCGCACGGGAGTCAAGCCATACTATACCGCCGGATAACGGATTAAACTTTTTATCTACTGGCGCAAACGTTTGTGCCTGGCTGGTTAGCAATACCGCCTCAACTTTCGCTTCAATACGGTTAGCTTCTTTAACAACTTTTTTTAATACACGCGCGGCGTATGCCCAACACCTGGTAAAATCAACTTCACACCGTTCTTCTTTGGGACAAGAAATCTTAAACTGTTCTGTCGCAGAATAGATAAGTTTATTTCCATCAACTTTTACAATCCCGCATTTATACGCGCTGGTGCCTATATCAAGAACAAGGACTGTATTTACATTCTTACGTATGTTTTTACCCACGGTAATATCGTGTCTATTACAATTCCACACGCATACCACGGGTATGGGATTCCACTGCAGCAGTTAATACCATATGGCTTAACACAGTTTCTTCGGGTAAAACATTCTTAAACGGATGCGTAGATCCGCCGTCACAAAACTCCTGGATAAACGCAGCGATCATCTGCTGGAACGCGTCAGAGAAGCCAAACTCAAAAATCCCGCCGGTGATTGACGGTATATACGACTGTGAACCAAGGTCGATACGGGTCCATCCCTGCTCTTTCCCTTTGGTCTCAAGAAAATCAAACGCACGGGGATCGTGTGTTGAAAACTTAGCGGAACCCTGAGTACCATACACTTCGATAAACCACGTATTTGTTGCCCCGGGTGCCATACGTTTTGTTTCTAGTACCAAACTAAACGTTTTATTATTATCTTCATCAACACATTTGCAGGTAACAACCGCATTATCCCAGGTTTTACAGGGAACCATTTTACCTTTTACATCAGGGCGTTCATTAACAACTTTCTGTAGGTCTGCAGATACGGTCTTGGGTATCCACCCCAACCGGAACGGTATATGCTGAGTATGCAACCCAAGATCGCCAAGACAGCCGTACTCACCATTAATTTCTACCATACGTTTCCAGTTGATTGGTTTTTTGATATCCATATCACTGGAATGATGGAACCCGGACCGTACTTCAATCAACTGCCCATACTGTTTCTCGCGGGCCCATTCGTATAACCGTTTTGCTCCGGGAAAATACGGGAATTCTGAACTACACCGCACAACCACCCCGGGATTCGCGTTGACCGCGTTTATAATGTTGAAGTTAGCTTTTTTATCTATACCAAACGGTTTCTCACCAAGTAAGTGTTTCTTTGCATTAATAACATCAATATAAATTTTTTCGTGAAGATTATGCGGTACCGCACAATAAATCGCATCAACTTTGTGTGTATCCAAAAGATCTATATATTTGTCAGTCACAACCTCAACTGTTGGAACATTATGCTGGAACCACTCAACTGCCTGAGGGTTACGGTCACATACACCTGTAACTACGGGTATTGGCCCGGTATCCTGTAAATGGCACCACCGCGCTACGGAGGACGCGAACTCGCGGCCCATTAAGCCTAACCCGATAATCCCGAACTTAACCTTTTTACGTTTCATTGTACCGTTACACCCCCCACCTCTTACTTTGTGTACCCAAACTCTTTTTCTACTTCAAAAATCGCTTCTTCAATAATATCCAACCCTTTATCCGCAACTTCGTTATCCATAACGATCGGCGGGGATAACCGCAAGATATGCCCTGCTGGGATCCACGCTAACCCTTTCCGGAAAGCTTTTTGGTAGATAAGTTTTCCCGCTTCATTAAACGGCTCTTTAGTTTTCTTATCCTTAATCAATTCAATCCCTAGCAAACACCCTCTCCCGCGTACTTCACCAACTATATGATGTGTTTTCTCAATTTTTTTCAACCGTTTAAGTATATATTTCCCGAGATCCAACGATTTTTGTAATAAGTTCTCTTCTTCAATAACTTCGATTGATGCTAATGCCGCTGCACAGGCCATAGGATTACCGCCATAAGAACTTGATGCGCTTATGGATTCAAATAACCCGCCAAAATCTTCCCGCGCTACCATTGCGGTAACAGGGAATCCGTTACCAAACCCTTTACCCATAGTTACAATATCAGGAACGACATCCCAGTGGTTCATCGCTAACCATTTCCCTGTTCTTCCCATCGAAGTAAGAACTTCGTCGGCGTATAACAATATTTTTAGTTCATCACAGATCTTCCTAAGTTTTTGCATGAACCCGTCGGGAGGAATAACTGACCCGCCCCAGCCTTGGATAGGTTCAAGTATTATCCCAGCCATTGAACCCGACCCTTGCTGCTGGATAACAGTTTTTATAAAGTCAGCGCAGTACAATCCGCAATCAGGATATTTCATTTTGAACGGGCAGCGGTAACAATACGGACGCGGAGCAAGGAAAAACCCGGGTGCCCTCAATCCTGACCCTTTGGTCATCAACGCACAGGAGGTTGCGCCTAAAGTTTTACCATGAAAATCGTTATAGAACGACATAACTTCATACTTCCCGGTTGCCGCGCGGAGCACACGGAGGCCGGCTTCCACCGCAGCAGTACCGCTATCATAAAACTGCATGCAGGTAAGCCCTTTCGGTAATATGGATGCCAATTTTTCTACGAGTTTCATCTTAATGGGTGTAGAAAAATCGTGGGCATTCATCAGCAATCCCGCATATTTTTGCACTTGTTCCGTAATCTTTGGATGGCAATGCCCTAGTGTTGTAACGTATATTCCCGAAGAAAAGTCGATGTAGGTATTCCCGTCAACGTCGGTCAAAGTCACGCCTTTCCCCGACTCGAATACTACGGGGAAAAGTTTTACCTGCGAAGATAAGCCTTTGAAATACTTGGTAGTACGCTCGTGTACTTGTTTGGACTTCGGTCCCGGCGGGGTAACTTTTATGGTTGGAACTTTTGTTAAATCTACAGATGCCCAGGATTTAGACTTACTCATCTTTTTTACAACTCCTTTTATAGGCCTTCGTTGATACTAAAATACACATCTTTGTTTTTTAAACTATGTTACATTATATAATGTTGCAATAGTGTTTCACAATATCCAAAACTGCGGTGTACTACGTATAGAAAGGAATGTTATGGTGGTTGATAAGAAAAAGTTGAGGCAGGAATATAAAAACATACAGACAGTTAAAGGCGTTTTTGTCATTAAAAACAACAAAACCGGGAAGGTGTTGTTAGGCAGTTCGTTGAATATTGACGGCGCATTCAACCGCCACAGGTTTATGCTGAATCTAGGAAATCATAGAAATAAAGAATTGCAGAACGAGTGGACTGAGGGTGGCGGCGAACCGTCATTCACATTTGAAATCCTTGAAACTTTGAAACAAAAAGAGGATGTTGCGTACAACTATGACGAAGACTTATCAATTCTTGAACTCATGTGGATCGACAAATACCGTCCGTTTGCGGAAAAGTGTTATAACGAAAACGAAAAAATACGTACCGTATAATTTTTTTGTATAATATTATGATGTTATTATCATCCCGCGACTGTACTTACTATAGTTGCGGATAAGAAAAAGGAGAACCGATAAAAATGAAAAAAGTGTTATCCCTGGTTTTATCTTGTACTATGCTCTCTTTGGTATATATCCCCATCGCCTCCGCGGAAGAAACGTATTATAAAAATTCGTTAGGCGCAGGGGGCGGATTTGTTACCGGATACGGGCTCAGTTACCGCAAATGGTTCAACCCAACAATGGGTTTACAGGTAACCTTTGCTCCGTTTGTTGACAATACAACTATCACTAACAGTATAGGATTTACATTCCTAAAAAAGTTTATTGACACAAAAACCACCGGGCTTTTTATGTACGCAGGCTATCATAACTGGTATAACCAAAGAGAAGGTACGATTACAGAATACAATGATAAAGACAGTATACCAGTAACCTATACGGCGACCAATATATCAGTTAACAACAATTTCGGCGTTGGCCCCGGGCTAGAGGTAAAGATTGACGAGCATATAGTGATAGACCTAATGTTTGGCTATGCTGTGTATATCAACCACAACAACAACCGGGTCGGTAAAAATGATAGTATGTCGTTACAATTTACCGGTGAATGCGGGATTTATTACAACTTTTAAAACACTTTAAGGATCCATAAAAGATGCCAAAAATATTTTATAGTAAATTAACAAAAAAACAGTTAACCTCCCGCACAGGCGATATGCTGCAGTTCGGAGGTATACGTATCGCAGAACTTGCGGATGGACGTGAACGCGGGGTACGTATTGCTGATATCCGCACAGGTACGGGATTAAATTACACAGTCGTCCCTGACCGTGCAATGGATATTGCGTATGCCGAATACAAAGGTATGCCGTTATGCTATATTTCCCCCACTGGCATTACGCATCCGTCGTATTATAATCCCGCAGGGCTGGAATGGCTGTACTCCTATAATGTTGGATTATTAAACACCTGCGGGCTAACATACTTTGGCGCGCCGTGTACTGACAATGGACAACAACTAGGTATCCACGGGCGGTTAGGTAACACTCCTGCGCGTAATGTCGCCGTAAAAAATGAATGGGTTGGTGATGACTATAAATTTTCAATCACCGGTATAATGGTGGAAGCCGCAATATTTAATTCAAACCTCTGGATGACACGCAAAATCAGCGGAACTTTAGGCACCGCAAAAATTTTTATTGAAGACACCGTAGAAAACCGTGCGGATACGAAAAAAGAGTTTATGATGTTATACCACACAAACCTCGGATACCCACTGTTATCTGAAGAAAGTAAACTCATAATCCCATCGGTAAAAATTACTCCACGAGATGCTGAAGGTGCAAAAGGACTGAATACCTGGCAAAAAATGCATACACCCGTACGCGGGTATAAAGAACAGGTGTTTTATCATAAACTCCGCACCGCAAAAGACGGTACTGTACGTGTAGGGATTGAGAATAAACGGCTTGGTATACGGTTTTATATTAAGTACAACACTAGTCAACTACCGTGTTTTATACAATGGAAAATGCTGGGTGAAGGAACATATGTCCTAGGCCTTGAACCGGGAACAAATTTTGTGGAAGGCCGCGCAAAAGAACGCGCAGAGGGTAGGTTAAGATACCTTAAACCCGGCGAAAAACGTACGATTAACATTGAGTACGGGGTTGAAGAAATATGATTACAAAACAACAGTTTGTATCAGCACGGAAACGCGCATTGGTATACTTCAAAAACGCGGGGATTGTGTTAACAAAACCCGAACTCAACCGTATAGAAGTTGCAGACTTCGGGTTGAATGAACTTAACCAAACCGGGCTAGAACTTTTGGTTTATGTAAACACCACGCGCTGCTGCGCAAAAGAGCTGGTTTTATTCCCATATCAAACCTGCCCGGAACACCGTCATCCACCAATAAAAGGTGAACAGGGTAAAGAAGAAACGTTCCGTTGCCGTTGGGGTAAGGTTTATCTATACGTCCCGGGGAAAAAGGTTGTACGCCCAAAAGCAAGAATACCTAAGCACCGTGTGAAGTGTTATACAGCCTGGCATGAAGTTGTGTTAAACCCTGGGGAACAGTATACACTGAAACCAAACACGCTCCACTGGTTTCAAGCAGGGGATAAAGGCGCGGTAGTATCAGAATTTTCTACAAAAAGCAGGGATGAAGCCGATATTTTTACTGATCCTGAAATACAAAGGATTACTAAGGTAAAATAAGATGAAGAAAGCTGTACAGTTTGGTGCGGGTAATAT
>JBBAAG010000051.1 GCA_041658405.1 Elusimicrobiota bacterium | reverse complement strand
TTACGGCATATACTCAATACTTGTATGAATACTTCGCGCACTGCTTCATTATTCAATGGACCGGTGTTTTGTGCTTCCAGTTTATCAAGTATCTGGCGTTCACGTTCAGGTACAAAATACGGTATATTCTTAGCTTGCTTATGTTTCCCAACCTGTTTAACGATGACCGCGCGTTGGTTTAACAATTCAAGTATTTGAGAATCTATATTATCAATTTTTTTTCTAAATTTTCCAAGTTCCATATTTTGCTCCTTGCTTTATATATGCGACACTTGCCATTCTGCCCGTAACACCTTTTTCCTTCCGGTAAGAATAAAATGACGCGTTGTTACATGACGTACAAAGACCTGAACGATAAATATTGTTTTTCGTAATACCGTTTGTTTCCGCTTGCTGGACAATATTTGTTTCGATATCATAAGGATAACAGCAACTTTGTATATGCGGACCGATAATCACTGCCATATTTTGTTTTTTACATCCGCACTTTTCTGTCATCAAATCAATCCCAGTCACGACAATACCTTTTTTTGTCCCTTCCTTGCCTGAATGGACAAGCCCTACAACACGTTTTACGGTATCTACAATCCATACCGGCGCACAATCAGCAGTATAAACAACTATCCCGGCGGATTCATCAGCAGTAACTACTAATCCATCCGTATTTTCTAAATCATCTTTGTCAACCTTACCGTTAACAAACATTACCTTACTTCCATGTACCTGAGAGCCGGATATTATTTTACTATAATCCAGCCCTATTTTAGCATACAACTTTTTGCGTCTTTCCTTAACGCTAAAATCACCGTAATTCCGGTCAGTCATGAAATGTATCAGCCATTCACCGGTAAGAGTGTTAAGATGTGTGTTATACCAAAAGCAAGATTGTTGATTTTTTACCCACGGCATTGTATGGCTTATGTACCTGACTCCGTGGATTCTACACCGCGTAAAGCAAGCATAACTTCTTCAGGGTTTGATGCTGAGGCCAATGCGTCCTCTACTTTGATAACACCTTTTTGCACCATTGACACCAGCGTACTATTAAAGGATTGCATCCCATAAAAATTACCTTGTTTTATTGCGCCGTTAAGTTCTTCAACTTTATTTTCAGCAATAAGTTTTTTAACTAACGGCGTAGCAACAAGGACTTCCACTGCGGGAACGCGTCCCTGTCCTGATGCATGAGGTATCAACCTTTGCGCAATCACTCCAATAAGCGTATCTGCAAGCTGCATACGCACCTGGTTTTGCTGGTGAGGCGGATAAATATCGACTATACGGTTTATTGTTTGTACTGCATCATTTGTATGCAACGTAGTCAATACCAGATGTCCGGTTTGGGCGGCAGTAAGGCCGGATGATGTGGTTTCCAGGTCACGCATTTCGCCGATCATGATAATATCAGGGTCTTGACGTAAAACACGGCGTAATGCTTCCGCAAAATCTCGTGTATCAATCCCGGTCTCGCGCTGGCTGAAAATAGATTTCTTATTTGTGAACATATATTCAATCGGGTCTTCTATAGTAATAACATTCTCAGCCCGTGTATCATTAATATGATTAAGCATTGCAGCTAACGTCGTTGACTTCCCGCTGCCCGTAGGGCCTGTAACAAGTAATATCCCCCTTGTTCTTTCACAAAGCTTGTAAAGTATCGGGGGAAGGCTAAGTTCATCGATATGCATAACTTTGTCGGAGATAACCCTCATTGCGAGATTAACTTTTCCGCGTTGACGGAAAGCGTTTACCCTGAATCTTATCTTTTCATTAAAATTATATGCTAGGTCACATTCATTATGCTCGTCAAAATACGCTTTCTGGCGGTCGGTCATCATTGAAAACGCTATCTGTTCAGTATCCACAGTAGTTAACGGTGTAATCGGCAACGGTTTCAAACCACCGTCTACCCTTATTGTCGGCGACGTGCCCGGATGCAGGTGCAGGTCAGAACCTTTAAGCTGGAGCACCATGTCTAGCAGTTCAGTAAAATTCATAATGATACCCTGTTATCCTGTTAAGTATTTTTCTTTTTTCTTAAAGCTGCGGGACGAAATATATCGCCTTTATTTAAAGTTGACGGTTTTACATATGCAGTAGGTTCTTGAATATATGATTTGCTAGCCAAATGATTACGCTGTTTCATTTCATCAGGCGTTAAGTGTCGTATTGTCCGCCGGTTTGTTAATCCTGTTGCAATTAAAGTCAGCTTAACTTCATCTTGAAGATTCTCGTCAATTACAAAACC
Organism: Elusimicrobiota bacterium; assembly: GCA_041658405.1. Lineage (NCBI taxonomy): Bacteria > Pseudomonadati > Elusimicrobiota > Elusimicrobiota bacterium. The sequence continues at coordinate 19,956 of JBBAAG010000051.1, read as the reverse complement.
AAAAAATACGTGTGCTTCATGCCCAAGCTGTTCTCTCAATTTATCCATAGTTTCCTTAGCTTCTGTTAATGGTAATCTTGAACTTCCAGTGATATTAACCAATACCCCGCGATTTGCACCGTTTATAGAAAGATTATCTAATAACGGCGAGTTCAATGCTTGTTGCAATGCAGCATCCACTGCGTTTTCACCTTTTGCTTGCCCCATCCCCATTATAGCATCCCCTGCGGTTGTCATAATACCTTTGACATCAGCGAAATCAACATTGATCTCGCCTTTGGTGGTTATAACATCGGAGATAGACTGTACTGCCCTATGTAATATTTGGTCTGCGAGAAGAAACGCATATTTCATTCCAGTATCTTTTTCACAGATATCTACTAACCTCTCATTTGGTATCGTAATTATTGTATCAACTTTTGACCTCAGTTCTTTCAAACCGTTTTCTGCCTGGCGCATACGTACCGGGCCTTCAAAATTGAATGGTTTGGTAACAATTGCCACAGTAAGAATATTCATTGATTTAGCAATCTCTGCAATTATTGGCGCTGCGCCGGTACCCGTTCCTCCGCCCATACCCGCTGTGATAAACAGTAAGTCTGTATTCAACAATTCTTCTTTAATAATCTCACGGCTTTCTTCTGCAGCACGGGCACCCATATCCGGAGACCCGCCTGCGCCTTTACCTTCTGTAAGCTTTTCACCTAACTGTATCTTTATAGGCGCTTTGGATAAACGTAATACCTGAGCATCAGTGTTTGCCGAGATAAATGTTACTCCATCGAATCTTTCTTCGATCATACGGTTAACCGCATTACCGCCGCCACCGCCGATACCAATAACTTTTATCTTTGCAACAGTTTCTTCAAAATTCTCGCTTATTTTTATTCTTATCATTATAGTTCTCTGTGTACTCTCTTAAATTAAAATTTATTGAACAGTTTCTCAAAAGCACCGGAGATTATGGAAAATATATCCGCCTTGTTATTCTTCGTTCTTTCAGTTGACCGAAGCTGTTCAGAATCATCAATAACAAATTTTAATAACCCGATTGCTGTGAAGTATGCCGGATCCATTATGATATCCTCATTACCTCCGACACTAAGTATTGACCCCGGCCTCGCATGCGGCACCTCAAGGACTTCTTCCGCAACTTTTTCAATACCTTTAAGTTTTGACCCGCCTCCTGTAAGTACCACGCCATGAGGTATATCGTTCATCATAGAAGATAACGCAACTTCCTTTTTTATCTCTTCAAATATTTCTTCTAGCCGCGGTTTTATCAATTCCATCAACGCGCGTTTTGTTACCTTACGTTTTTCACGGTGGTCAACACTTGCGAATTCCACTTCTGTATCACCATCATCCAAACTCGATTCTGAAGCCACGCCATACTCTTCTTTTAATCTTTTAGCTTCGGTGCGTGAACATCTAAGGCAATACGCAATATCATTAGAGATCATGTCACTGCAATACCCGGCATCGAGTTGTTTAGTAAAGCGTATTCCGCCGTTGTGGTATATCGCAATCTCAGTAGTTTCACCGCCGAGGTCTACTAACAAGATACCCATATCAATTTCTTCGGGTAATAAAGCAACTTTGCCGAGTCCCAGAAGCCCGTAGGTTAACGGTTCATGCCCGTATTCAGCTTTTGCTATACTTTTGCAAACATTATTATTCTGCGCAGTTAAGCCTGTTACCACATAGACATCCACCGCCAGAACTTTCCCTTCCATTCCAACAGGATTCGGTACACCGGCTTGATTATCAATTATATAATCCAGAGGGACAATAATCATTATTTCTTTATCATCCGAAACCTGGCTGCTGCGGCAGGATTGCATAAGGCTTTCAACATCCTCAGACGTAATTTCTTTTTCTGTACGCGTAATCCCAATTTTTTTACTATCCTGCACGCCCTGTATATGATGCCCGCGCACTGCAACGTGCACATCAATGATACCGCCCGGAATTTTTATCTGTTCTTCTATACTCTCAAGCGCGCGCCTCACGGCTTCACTTGTTTTGTCAATATCCAACACTAACCCGCCCTTAATACCTTCACAGTGCGTGCGGTTCGCAGCTATTATCTCAAGCGAATTATTACTTGCGTCAAACTTCCCGACGACAGTAGTTATCTGCCTGCTCCCGATATCCATTCCTGTGATATATTCAATTTTTGGCATACTTAACTCAACTCCTGTTGTATAAAAATAAATCTTAATAACAATTAAAAATGATAAACAATTTTATAAATATGCAGCACATTTGTCAATACAGAGAAGTGTTATAGTTTTTCGTATACTTCACGATGCCATAGTTCCAGCATAAGTAATGCCCATAAACGATACCCGTGATCGCGTTTAGCTTCCATATGTTCTTTTAATAATATCTCCAACCCTTGACGGTTAAAATACCCGCGGGAGACGGTTTTAGGGTCAAGCAGAATTTCCTGTATATACCCCTTTAACTGATTCCGGAACCACTTCCCAAGCGGTATACCAAACCCCTGTTTTGGACGATTAATAATTTCTTTTGGAAGGAATGACTTAAACGTTTCTTTAAGTATATGCTTAGTCCTAAACCCTCTGATCTTCCAATTGTCAGGTAATCCTGCGGCATATTCCATAACTACATGATCCAAAAACGGGCTCCTAGTTTCCAACGAATTCGCCATGGATGCTATATCCATTTTTATGAGCAGGCACTCTGGCAGGTATGCTTTTATATCGGTATAAAAAGTACGGTCCATAACATTCCCGGCTTTTGCGTTCTCAAATATTTTTTCGAGGTACTCAAACGAATCAATACCTTTCATATCATTACGCATATCAACAGAATATATTTTATCTTTAGCTGTATTATCAAAATAACTGTGCCAGTAAACATTACGCCTTTGCGGCGGTTCCGCTAAAGCGGATACAAGCCTGTACATATACCGGAACATTTTAATATTCCCCGCGGTTTCCGTGTGCGGTAACATTTCTGCTAACCTCAACGTATTTTTTCGCCCGAGAAGTTTGAACGGTAATCCCGCATACAACGATCCTTTCATTGCTTTATACCGGAGATACCCTCCGAAGGATTCATCCCCGCCGTCACCGTTTAGCGCTACAGTAACATTTTTACGGGTCATATTAGCTACATAATAAGACGGTAATGCTGAAGAATCAGCGTATGGCTGGTCATAATGCCATACGAGTTTCGGCAGAATTTCCACAAATTGCGGTTTTACAATAAACTCCTGATGGTCTGTTTTAAAATGCTGTGCAACAATTTTTGCATATCCAAGTTCCGAGAATTCTTCTTCCTCAAACCCAATCGAAAACGTTTTCACGGGTTTACTCGCAAGTTCACTCATTAAACCTACAATGATACTTGAATCATGCCCTCCTGAAAGGAACGCACCTAACGGAACATCAGATATCATCCTTAACCGCGTAGCTTCTTTCAACACCTCGCGTAACTGCGTGCATGTATCATTGAAACTCAACTTTGTTTTCTCACGGAAATCAATATCCCAATATTCCCGCGTGCGTAGGTTACCGTTTTTATCTACGCTCATACAATGCGCAGGCATTAACCTGAAAACACTGTTATACACAGTCTTCGGACCGGGAACGTACTGATAATTCAGGTAATAGTGTATAGCTTCCTTATTAATCTCATGTCCGATTCCAGGATATTTAAGTAACGCTTTTATCTCCGACGCAAATATTAATGAACCATTCACATTTGCGTAGTACAACGGTTTTTTGCCAACACGATCCCGGGCAATAAACATCCTGGTGTTATTATTATCCCAGATTGCAAACGCAAACATTCCTCTTAGATGATCAACACAATCTTCACCGTACTGCTCATATGCATGGACAATAGCTTCGGTATCACTGTTTGACCTGAACTTATGCCCAAGTGATTCAAGCTGTGGGCGTAGTTCCTGAAAATTATATATTTCACCGTTAAACACTATGGCAATAGATTTATCTTCGTTATACATCGGCTGCTCGCCTGTACTGAGATCAATGATCGCAAGCCTGCGATGCCCGAGCCCAACACCCATCCCGCCGCCGGTTAGAGGATAATTTAAATACACACCTTCACCATCAGGCCCGCGGTGTGACATAACACCGCACATCGCGCGTAAGACATTTTCTTTTACGGGATTCGTTTTATTGTAATTATAAATTCCGCATATACCGCACATAAGTATTATTTACCGTTTATTCTTATTCTGTCTAATTTATCAGCTATTTTTGTTGACATATTCTGTACAATTCTACCTATTCCCCCGATAAAACCTGTAATGAAAACCAGTACGCCATATTTAAATAGTTTAACAAATATCTCCATCGCATACCCGATTTTATTATTTTTGATTAGAACAACCATGGTAAAAGTTAAACCATTAATTGTTTTTCTCTTAAATGATTCATTTATATATATTTCATCTGATAACACATATTTATTGATACCGCTATACAATGTTTTATCCAACTCCGCAAGTAATTTTGGGACAGCTACTTCCGGCACATACTCTTTTATTGCTCTTTTATACGCAGCTGCAGCAATATTCTCACGTTCAACATCATGTGACAGGTAATACCTTATCTTATTCAATAACTCCTCTTTACTATTAAACACATCGACTTCTTTTCCTATTTCTGCAATAGTAAAAATACCAGGTGAATATTCTGCAAGACAAAACGTTTTTACAAGCGCACTTTCTACATAATGAAAACTAGCCTGCCTTACTCTGTTTAACAATGGCTCTTCCTTATTAATCCAGTCAAGTGTATCCAATTTATTGAAAGTCAGCGCTATCTTACTTTTTGATAATATTTCAGAAAATTTGTTCCATTCAAGAAAACCGTGCTTTGAACCATTCCCATAGGTTTCGATCTTAATACCGTTCTTAATAATAAAATCAATATATTCTTTACGATCCCGCTGGGTACACCCTCCTATGAAACATACTTCTGTATCTTTTTCCCCTTCTACCGGAAAAAACATTTCTTTGCTGAATATAGGCATTAAAAGCAATCCAGGTATACCCATTCGCATGTAACCATACATAGTATAGTAATCAGTAGTTATCACAGCATCCGCAACTTGGCCGTAATACTTACCGTACACATCAAAATATGATTCATCATCCCAGGCACAAAAAACTATTTTTACAGTTTTTCTTAAATCAGCATAGAACTCAATTGATAATTGATAATCCGTAGCATAGTGAGTGGTGAACACAATATCGATCTTTTTACTGGTTATAAGGTCTTTTACATGTTTTTCGGTATTTTTGATACCATTTTGATGAGAATACTCAATAAAATCGAACATATATATTGAATTAACACATTTTTTTATTTCGTTATAAAAAAAATTTAAGTACTGATGTTTATCTGTCGGAACAATGTACAATACATTTTTGTTTTGTATCATATCATGTTTGTGCTCTTATATTTTGTTTATACCAGCAAATGGTTTTCTTTAAGCCTTGTTCTAATGATACTTCAGGTTTCCACCCGATCTCTTTTTTCGCTTTGTTTATATTAAGGCATACAGATGTGTTTATATGAGGCTTTGTTAAGTCATAAACAATACGAATACTCTTCCCTGATCCCTTGATGATCTTCTCTACAAGTTCTTTAATAGTGGTAACAGATCCATTACCAACATTAAATATTTCGAAAGACGTTTTTTGTTTCTTAATAACTTTATCCACAAAACTCACAAGGTCTGATACATACAATATATCCCGTGCTTCTTTTCCGTTACCCCAGACAACAATTTCGCTGTTTTTTGCAGCACGCATAACTTTCGTTATTGTTGCACCGAGCACATGCGACCGTTCAAGATCATATTTATCATACGGGCCGTAGATATTAGAATGCCGGATGACGGTATACTTTGTTCGCCCGATACGCGAATAAAATTCGCATATTTTTTCTATATATACTTTAGTCCATGCCGCACCAAAATAACTCGGATATATTTCCTTATTTGCATCAAAATCTTCTTCTTTGACAGCACTTTTCCCGGAGCCATACATAATTGCACAGCTAAAAAATATTACGCGTGACACCTTATGCTCAAATGCAGCACGGTATATCAACGAGTTCATCACTGCATTATCTGTGACATGATAATACGGTTTTGCAAGTATTTCCTTAGACCCGGATGTCGTCGCAGCTGCTTGTATCAATATATCCACACCTTTTACTAGCTTATCAACCTCAGTTTTTGATGTAAGGTCAACTTTTTTCATAACAACATTACGTATAGACGGAGGCTTGGTTTTTAGGTATGTTCCAATAACTTCATACTCGTTTTTACCAGCAAAATACTGAGCAATATTTCTGCCGATAAAACCGCTTGCACCGCAGATTAACAACTTTGTTTTAGCCATAACCTTAGTTTTTCTTAACTCCATCACCTGATCTACGATAAGAACGATACCATGCAATAGTATTAGCAAGCCCTTCTTTAATAGTATAAGAAGGCATGAATCCAATAGTATGCTTTGCTTTAGTACAATCAATTTCAATAGAAGGTAATTTCTTTAATACCTTTTTCTTGTTGCACACAATATTTGCGGTATCATAGTTATCGATATCCAAAATCAAGTACAACAATTCTTTTACGCTATAAGACTTACCCAGCCCTATATTGAGTACCGTAAAACCATCCACTGCATTCAACGCTTTTAAACATGCGTCAACCACATCCTTTACGTAAATACAGTCTCTCTTTAGAGAACCTGTACCCCAGATTTCTATCGGGTTCTGGCGTTCAACAACTTTTCTTATTAATGCAGGTAAGACCTGGCATGTCTCGAATTCAAAATCGTCGTACTCTCCGTATATAGCTGAAGAACGCAGGACAATTGTTGTCATAGGATTCTCAACCTTTTTCGCGTACATCTTGCATAATGTTTCAATATACCTAGTTGCCCATCCTATAGGGTAATACGCATCATGCGGGTCATTACTGAACATATCACTTTCCTTCAATTTTCTTTTGACAGGCGGATACGCTGTAGCACTACTCAACCAGACATACTTCTTAACTCCTGCTTTATATGCAGCTTCCAGCATATACATACTCATAAGAATATTGGGCACTAAGTATAACCTTCCGGGATCTCTTCTCGCGATTTTTGCAGCAACCATTATAACGTAATCAATACCTTTAGTGATCCTTACGCAGTCATTAAAATCGGTTAAATCAGCTTTTACGTAAACAATATTTTTTGAAATTACTTGCGGTTTTCTTGAATGATAGACAGCTCTTACCTTAACCCCGGGAACGTCTTTTAACTTTAACAAAGTATTAGTTCCAACTAACCCTGTAGCGCCGCAGATAAGAATATTTTTGTTTTTCAAAAACTGTAGTTTATTCACCTTATATCTACTTCATACTTTTTATTAAACTAAGAATACTGTGCTCATCCATCTTGTAAATCTTATGCAAATAGTTTCTGCTGCCGATCTCGAACACATATTTATCTTTGAACCCGACTTTTCTTAATCTAGCGTTAGAATTGTTTTTGTGTAATACGTTTGAGATCAAACTATCCAATCCGCCGTTATCCAGCCATGCTTCTTCCAGAGTAACAATATATTTATATTTTTTTAATGCATTAAACAGCAAATCTTCCTTTACAGGCTTAAGCACAAACATATCTATAAGGCCAATCTTAAGATTTGGATTAAGCCTTGTTACTCTTAACGCATTATGCGTCATTATACCCGTAGAAACCATGCATGTATCGTTACCTTTTATAAGTTCAACAAAGCCTTTTTCAAAATCTATCTTACTCCCCGCATCGTATATATCATCAACCGGTTTACCATCAAACCTTATATACTTTGGGTTTTTGTGAACTAAAGAGTAATTAACAAACTTTTCTATGAGCACACAGTCGCTTGGCGAGAATACCATCATATTAGGCAGCATTCTCATCAATGCAATATCTTCAAAGCAATGATGTGACGGGCCGGTAACATCATAACTAATACCGATACCAACTGATAAAAGATTTATATTAAACTTTCTATTGGTAAACATTAACGAAACATTATTCCTTATCTGTTCAAATGCACGCATTGATAAGAACGGCGCTATGGCATAAGCGTATGAAATATAACCTTCCAACCCCAAACCAACAGCTACATTAATCAGGTTCTGTTCCGCAATCCCCACATTAATAAACCTGTCCCTGCATTTTTGTTTGAGAGTATCCAGCGCGCGGGCACCCATATCAGCTGAGAGAAAGAAAACGTCTTTCCTCTCTGACATTATTTGTACAAGATTACCAATGAAGACATCGCGCATAATTCTTGTTTTTTTCATTTTAGGCCTTTAATAATCCTGTCAATCTCATCAGGACTTACGGTTCGTATATGACACATCTCATCTTTTTCTAGTGAAGGCACGGATTTACCCTTTATTGTTTCAGCAATAAGGACTTTTGGCGACTTATTTTTTGAATTTAACAATCCGGTGAACGCGGTATGTAGTTTACGCATATCATGGCCATCAACTGTCTTTGCCTGCCATCCGAATATATTAAACTTTTTGTCAAGCGGGTCAAGATCAATGATTTTGTTACAGAAATCAAGCATACACCGCCCGTTCTTATCAATTACCAAAATCAGGTTATCAAGTTTATGCTGTCCTGCAAACATTATCGCTTCCCACACAGATCCTTCATAAAGCTCACCGTCTCCCATTAATACAAACATTTTTGATTTTGACCGTTTTGCTTTTAAAGCAAGCGCTATCCCGCACGCAACCCCTATACCATGCCCCAGTGAACCATTAATTGTTTCAAATCCCGGTGTGGTGAAGTCCGGTATACCACCAAGTTTTGACCCTTGCTGACATACAGTTGATAGTGACTTTTTTGAAATCACACCCAGATCTGCAAGTATGGGATACATACACACAACCCCATGCGGTTTGCTTATAATAAACCGGTCTCTTTTCTCGCTCCAAACATTATTTTTATTAAATTTCATGATTTTTCCATGAAACATTGTTACCAGTATTTCTATAGGGGACAAGGAAGACGCCAGCCGTGTTTCCGGCGCAATTTTATGAATCTTTAATGTCTCAATTTTTACGTATTTAGCTTTATTTTTTAAATAATTAAAATCTATTATTTTTGCCATACCATATCCTTACTCTACACAACCCTGCAACTCTCTTTACATCTTGGCTTACTATATTTAGTATACAAAATTAATTTGTGTTGTTAAACTTTCTGTTTTCCTTCAACTATACGTTTTAGTACAGATTTCAGTTTTGGAAAATTGTCTAGTATCTCTTCAATAAAAAATACGCGTACCTGATACCAGTCTATCTTCATATATTTCATTACAATTTTTAGTTCTTCAAAAACCAGGTTCAAGTTCGATGCTTTAAGAAACTTTAGTATCCAGTGTATCCTATATGTTGAATAATTCCTTATGAATTCCGGGTCAAGATATATCTCGGATGGCCTGTACTTCTTATTAGCGCGATATTCCTCTAATTTAGCCAATAATCTTGGTACTGCAAGTTGTATATCATAATCCTTAACCGAACGATCATACCCGCATTGCGCAATACTTACCCGTTGTTCTTCATTATTAAGGTAGTACCTGACTTTCTCCAGTAATTCTTCTTTATCATAAAAAACATCAATTTCTTTGCCAATAACAAATAAATGCTCAAGGCTGGGTACATATTCGGATAATACAAATCCACCGGAAAGCGTTATCTCAATCACTCTTCCCTTAACTTGCTTTTTTCTCCTGTTGATTCTGTTATTTCTTGTTAAACGCGTAACTTCTGCAGTTCCGGTAAAATTAAGATTAATTTTTGTCCTGTTAAACAACGCCACTTTTTCTTCACGTGAGATTGTACCGTTAACAGAATCCACGCCGTATGTTTTGATATTGACACTGTTTTCTTCAAGATACTTAACATACTCTCTCCGCCCGATTTTATCGCTGAGTAGCCCTATGAATGACACATCGGTATCTAACTTCAACCCTTCAATTTTATGATAATGTTCCCGGTCACATGCGTTTGGGAAATACGCAGAAGCTATCCCTATCTGATTAAACTTATACGGCGCTATTAATTCGTCATTAATGACATAATCCATTGCCTGCGCGTAATACTGGTCTCTTCCTTCAAAGTAATGTTCTGTATCCCCGCCAATCCACATCACTACAAAACAGTTTCTCCGTAATTTTTCAAAAAAATGTACGTTAAAATCAAAATTCGCGGGGCCTGGCCAGTAGAATATAGTATTAATATTGTTTTTTTCAATAAATGTTTTTATATACTCTTGCATACCATACAAGCCATGGCTGCAGTATAGTTTTTTATAATCTAATGTCAGGATCTCAATATTTCTGCGGAGGGTTCCCAGTACACCCACAGCGTAATCATTAACCGCATCTTCCAGAGAATCACCGAGAAGTAATGCTTTAATTTTTTCCATACTATTATTCTATTATCTCAGTCCACTTTCTTTGATTTTGATACCATCAACCCGTCTTAGCGTGTACAATGACGAGTTTTTTATCTTGGACATATTCTTTGAAAAACCTTTCCAGTTATCCCATACTGCGCTTATAAGTTTTCCTGTAATTCCATCAGATTCATCCGAAGCTAAGTACACGCACAGATTCGCCGCTAATTCCGGTGATACCCCGCCGCCGTTTTTTACTTTTACCGCTGTCTTTAAATCACTGGCCCCTGCTTTTTTACCGGCACGGATTATGTCTTCGATCATCCCGGTATAAACCGAACCCGGTGATATTGCGTTGATATCAACACCCCGTCCTTTAACTTCTTCCGCGATTATCTCCGTGAACCTCACAATTGCAGTTTTTGATACGGCATAGGCAGAAAAATATTTCCTCGGGAATGTTGCACCGCCACCTGCGAAGTTTATTATTTTACCTTTTTTCTTTGAGAGCATAACCGGTAGTACGTGTTTACAGCATAACATTGTCCCGACTAAATTAATATTAACAGTCTTTATCCAGTCATTACTATCCACTTCCGTAAGTATGCCAACTGGAGTTTGGACTGCAGCAGCGTTCACAAGTATATCCACCGTACCAAAACTACTGATAGTTTTGTTTAACAGTAACTTTACATCCTTAACTTTTGAGATATCGGCTTTAATCTTTATCAACCTATCGGTTTTCACCGGGATTTTATTCAGTTGCGCACTGTTAATATCTGTAACAACAACAACCGCGCCTTCGTTGATAAAAGTACTGACGAGTATTCTACCAATACCCCCTGCACCGCCGGTAATTATAGCTACCTTATTTTTTAATTTCATTTATCTACTTTCTTACATGAGTATAGATATGCACCTGCTTTATTTGACCACCAGATAACTTCACGGCACCAGTCAGTCCAGGACTGCCATTTTTTATCTGTACGCATGATTTCATAGCAATACTTTCCTTTAGACAGCTCAACATTCTCACCGGCAAGTTTAGCACGGTACACATCCCAGATGTTATACGACATATCTACCACAAGATCTGTTTGCTGCAACGGTGTTTTCAATAATTGCTGATTCAACGCCACAGCTTCGTGCAGTAATTCGTTATACCCGTCAATATGCTTGGCTTCCAGGTATTTACCGATTAACGCTTCAGCTTCACGATAAAAGCCTGACAGCCTATCTCCTGTACAAAGCTTTATTAACATCAACTCATCAGCCGGCCACCAGATGTTAAGCCATTCTTTTGATTCACAGTATTCATACCCGCCGTTTTGTATATCATTTGCTTTCTCACAAAAAAACTTGTTAATTTCACTTATTATAGGCGCTGTTTTTTCCGCCGACATAAAAATATCGAATAATTCATGATACGGAATCGAATATTTATTACGCATAATTATAAAGGGCACTTGTAAAAGTTTGTTAAAATAAAGCAAGGATACCATCCAGCCGAACACCCGCGTTTTTATCCAGTCCTCTTTTGGCATTGTATGGGTACCAACCACAACTCTTTGGCTTTCCTGAACTTTATCCGCTTCAAGATTCCCGTGGATATTAACGATTTTTGATTCTTTAATAATGAACCCATACTTCTTTTGGTACTCCAGATCATCCATCTCCGCATTTGTGAGAATAGTTAGATTGATAAACTGAATCCTATTATGCTGCCCATTTTCTATAATTGAAGAAGTACCTTTTCTAAATGATTCATAAGTTTCTTCCGGCAAGGCAATGATTAAATCCGTGAATGTAGCGATTTTGTTGTCATTAAAAATATTCTGAAGTTCCTGAAATGTTTCAGTTGATACATTTGACCGCCTGATACTTTCCAGTGTTGACGGATTAACTGATTGTAATGCCAGAGACACGCCTTTACTTAACCCCGCGTCTGACATAAGTTTATATATTTCATATATCTTCAACGCAGAATTCTTTGTGTTCTGCACAGAAAAAGCTTTTGGGTACCCGTACTTTTCTTTATTTGCGATTATATGCTCAACAATATCCTTATCTCTCTTCAGAATCCCGAAATTCGCGTCACAGCAAAAAATGAATTCTATCTTGTTACGGCTGAACCAATCAATTTCTTCGTATACCTTTTCAATTGGATGCTGAAAAATCTTATCCTGTGTATTAGATCCCCACACACAGTACGTACACGAAAACGGGCATCCTCGGTTAGTTTCCCACAACCCAACCCAGTTTTCGTTTGGATTTGCTTTCATCAGAGAGTCAAATACTCCGGTAGTATACGGCGATGGGATATCCCGTAGTTCAGTAATCCTGTCTCCTAAAACGTTCTGATGGCACGCATTATCTTTTAGATACGCAATAGAATGTACATTGCTGTAATCCCCGGTTTTATAACAATTTAAAATATTATTAAACGTTCTCTCACCTTCCCCGATACACGCTATATCAACAAAAGGATTTTCACGCAGGAATGGCTCCGTATTTCTAATTGAAATCTGAGGCCCGCCGAATACTATTAGCGTACCCGGTTTATCCTTCTTAACCTTTTTCGCTATCTCAAGAGATATATTTGTATTCCACACATAAGTACTGAAAAATATGATCTCCGCAGGTTCCAGGTTATTCACAGCATCACTAACCGCTTCTCTTTTATATATTGGAACTAAAAAATCAAATAAATCTTTATTTCCCGGATACTTTTGCGCGTATGCCACAAGTAGTCCTAATGAATACGGGAAATAGTTTTGCCCAGAAAAACTGTTATTTATCTGAACCAATCCAACTATAATTTTGTTATTCAAACTATTTTTTGTATTTATCATAACAATATCCTTTAAATGATAATATATGAACTTACCGCAACATTTTTTCGTTTGCCAAAGCCATTATACTAGTTAACGCAATAATTTCTCTTGTTTTTATAGCATTCTTAATCCCGCGGTCGGTTAATAACACTGTTTCTCGCTGCTCAAGATCATTAGCGACAGGCTCTTTAACCCATTTTGCATTCTCAGCGGAATACATATTTATCCGCCCGCAACCATAGTTGTTATGCAGCATATATCTCCCGGTTAGTTTCCATTTTAGCGAAACATACCCTGTTTCTTCCAACAACTCACGTTTTGCTGCATGCAACGGTGTTTCATTTTTATCAATAACACCTGCAGGTAAAACTAAACTAACTTCTTTTAGTCCATGCTGATATTGCCGCAGCATGATCACTTCCTTACTTTTTATTTTCGCAAGTATTACCACGCATTCCGGTAATCCTATCTGATAATAATCATCCACGACTTTACCTTCGGGTAATCTAATCTTTTGGACACTTACTTTTAACCGTTTGGGTATATTAATAACTTCTTTATCTTCAAGAACTTTCCATACCTTATTATTCTTCATAAATTACTCCCAATAAACCCTAACTTTTTTTTGATAAAAGAATATAATTTGGTATGTATCACTCGCACTTTTAATTCTGTAAAATACAAATCTCCTTTAAAAAAAGGTTCATAACAAGGCAAGCCCTTCATAAACTCCAACTCTTTTTTTTGATACCCAACAAAAACAATACCAGCCCCGCGATTGCCTTTACTAAGTTTTCTCGGGTAATACAGGTTAATCCTGGTTTTATTAAACAAGTTTTTTATGTAATACCAGTTACATACATTATTACCATAAATATCAAACCCTGCTTCAGGATGAAACGGTACCACAAAATCGTCAATCACGATAATGGAACGTTTTAGTTGTAGTATTACCCTTATTTCATCACGTAAAGGCCAGTATTCTCCCCAATGAGCATCCAAAAAGAAAAAACAGTTATCGTTATCAGTGATTAACCCTGTACTGATCATCTCTTCAATATATTTAGCGGAAGATGCGTTTATCAGCTTAATATTTGAATTACTGACAAAAAGTTTCTGTAACCCAGTTTGTCTTTGCTCATCAATATCAATTGAATAAAGCTTTGTCTTTGAATTCTCAGAAACGTTTTCAAATACCGGATAGCCAATTTGATTTACTTGCTGATAACTCTTGATAGTACCAAACTCAGGGTCAAGTTTTTGCAGCCATGTACTGACTTCTATTACCGTAGATCCAAGATAGGTACCGGTTTCAATAAACCGGTTAATCCGAGCCTTAACAACTATATCCTTGCACACTTCATGAATCATATTTTTCTTCCAATAAAATCATGAAGGATCAGCACTTGATTTCCTTCCGCCAATAGTCAAGCAGGTCTTTCATGGATTGGTCAATCGTGATCTTAGGTTTCCACCCGGTTTTCTGAATAAACTTTGTGCTATCCGGTATCTGCAAGGTAACATCTGATGCGCGAAGCCGGTTCTTATCAACTTCCACCCTAACATTCTTCCCGACGGTACTAAGGCTTAACAGTTTATTCAGCAGTTCTTCGAGCTCCATTGTCTGATCACTGCCGATAACATAAACTTCACCAAAATCACATTTTTCTGTCATGATCCAGTACGCATCCACAACATCGCGGATATCCAGGAATGTCCGGACAGATTTAAGGTTACCTACGTGAATAACAGGTTCTCTCAATCCTTTCTCAATCTCAACGATTTGCTTCGCAAATGACGAATATGCGAACACATCTTTTGCACGTGGGCCGATGTACCCGAACGCGCGGCTAATCATAACCTTCATTTTGTATGACGCATAATACTGTTGTACCAGAAGATCGCAGGTGCACTTACTCACTGCATACGGGTTTTGCGGGCGCATCTGGTTATACTCATTTATCGGCACCTCATTTTTTTCGACACGGCCGTATACTTCCGAACTACTACAAAAATGGAGTAACGTATCCAACTTATTTTTCTTCACCGCTTCCATCAGCGCGAGTGTACTGGTTATATTAGTCACCAGCGTGTCAAGCGGGTACGCAAAACTTGCTGGGATATACGTCTGTGCTGCAAGATGAAAGATTTTATCAGGTTTTACCTGTGCAACGGTGTAGTCCACACAGTTCTGGTCGCGCAGTTCACATTCTATCAACGTTATTTTATCCAATAAATGTTTTACGTTATGCAACGAACTTGTAAACCGTTTTGTTCCATAAACTTCGATATTCTGGTTTAACCCAAGAATATATTCAGCCATATAACTCCCGGCAAAACCCGTTATTCCTGTTATCAACACTCTCATCTCAATGTTTCTCCCTTTATAAAGTCACTTTAAATATATTTCTCTCCACCAACGATACGTTTTTTCCAGCCCCTGCCTGAGTACGGTCTTAGGTTGCCATCCCAATGAATTAAGTTTTGTGCTATCCAGCATTTTCTTCATCGCACCGTCAGGTTTTGTAGTATCCCACACAATTTTACCTTTATACCCAACTACTTCGCAGATGAGGTTCGATAATTCACCGATTGACACACCGGTACCTGACCCGATATTGATAATCTCTGATGACATATAATTATTCATCAAAAAAATACACGCATCCGCTACGTCGTCTACATACACAAAATCGCGTTCTGGTTTACCCGTACCCCAAGCTGTGATACTAGGCTCGTTATTAACCTTGGCATTATGCATTTTGGTAAGTAAACCGGGGATAACATGCCCGTTAGCAGGGTCAAAATCGTCATTTGTACCATACACATTTGCTGCTACCCCGCAGATAAAGTTTGTGTTATACTGCTTATTATACGATTGGCACAGGACAGTACCCGCGATTTTGGCGATTGTATGCGCCATACTGGTAGGTTCTGGCTTACCCGTGAGAAGGTACTCTTCCTTCATTGGTTGTTCACACTCTTTCGGGTAAATAATTGAACAGGATAAATAAAATAGTTTTTTTACATCAACTTTCCATGCGGAATTAAGGACATTACACTCTATCATAAGATTGGGATAAATAAAACCTGCAGGTTTTTCCCTGTTTGCCGTTATTCCCCCGACTTTCGCGGCTAATAAAAAAACGTACGCCGGCCGTTCTGCCAGAAAAAACTTTTCTACTAATGCCTGATCCGTAAGGTCAAGCTCTGATGATGCACGTGTGATAATATTATCATACCCTTCAGCTTTTAACCGTGCAACCAGCGCTGTCCCTATGAGCCCGGTATGCCCGGCTACAAATATTTTATCGTTTTTATTCATAACAACCGCGCCTCTACTTTATTACGTTGGCAGTATCAGATTATATACTTCATATACTTTTTATCACGCCCACCCGCTGCATACGGCCCCTGTTTTACGGTGATCAACTCAATATCCTCAATAACTTTATACCCATGCCCTCCGGATGCGAATAATATCATATCACCTGCTCCAAGTATCATAGTTTTAAACAATTTGCCTTCACTGGTATAAAGAGTAAACCTGGCTTTCCCTTTTTTTATGATATCCGTTTCCTGCGTATTGTATAACACGCGCTTATAACGTTTATGTATATGCGGTACTACAACCCTGTCTTTTTCATGGTATACATAAGCAAGTTGCTGAGAGAATTCTTCTGAAGTAAAAAAATGCATGCCTTTAGTTTTGTAACTACCTTTCACGACGATAGCAATAACTTTGCCTTTATGCTTGTATATCCTCACCGCCTTATTATTGTTTTTCATAGGCACTTTTTTTATTAAATTCCTTTTAATGTTTTATGTAAATAATCAATTTGTTTTCTTATATCAAACGGGCAGTTACCCACAAAAAAACCTTTATAATGCGCGATATCCGCATTTACTGATTTTGTGTAGGTATAATCAAAATATTTAATAACATCATGCCGGAGCATACACCCGCCGGTAATTATACGGTATTCAATCCCCGCTTGTTTAAGTGTGCGTAAAACTTTTTCACGGTTGATACCCGATTTCGGGTTAACTATCATAGTGAACGAAAACCATGCGCTTTGCCCGGTTTCTTTCTGTATAATAAACCGTTCATCATTCTCAAATAATGCTGTGAAGTACTTAGCGTTCTCACGCCGTATCTTAAGGAAATTATCAAGTTTTTTTAACTGCACCTTACCGACAGCGCCCTGTAGTTCAGTAGGACGGACATTATAGCCCGGAAGTATAAACCTGTATGCTTCAAAAAAATCGTCATACTTCTTTTTGTACAACCCGCACCCGGGTTCTAATCCGCGGGTCCACCCGTGGCTACGTAACGATTTTGCCAGGTAATACAGTTCTTTGTCATTAGTCAGTATCAACCCGCCTTCCATCGTGGATATATGATGCGAGAAAAACGTGCTGAACGTATTCACCAACCCAAACGTACCGGTATACTGCCCGTTAAACTTCGCACCCATTGACTCACAGTTGTCTTCAAACAGGATAAGATTATTGGCTTTACATAACCTTGTTATTTCATCGAACTTACACGGATTGCCAAGTATACTTACCGCCATTACCATCCTAACCTTTTTCCCGCCGGCACGTATTGCTTTCTTTAATTCCTCAACGTCAATATTCAATGTATGCAAATCCACATCAACAAACCGCAGCTTTAACCCGTACTGATGCAACGGATAAAATGTTGTGCTCCACGATATGTTAGGAACAATAACCTCATCCCCGGGTTTCAACGGGTTATGTTTCCTGTAAAACAACGACGCTACGGCAATAAGGTTTGCTGAAGATCCGGAATTTACCATTACAGCGTGTTTCATCCCAAAATACTGAGCGAACTGTTGTTCAAACTCGCGTACATGATCGCCCATGGTGAACATATCACTGGCAACAACTTTATGTAATGCCCTGCGTTCTTCTTCCGCAAACGTGGAATATAACTGTTTGTACTTCACAACTTTTTCCCTATAACATTTTCAAGGTATGGCTTGTACAGTATTATCTCCGACCCTGTAAACTCAAACTCAAACGATATATTTATCAGTTTCCCCAACGCTTTTTTTAGCCTCAACTGATTTTGGGGTTCCACATAAAACAACATAAACCCGCCCCCTCCGGCCCCCAATAATTTACCGCCAATCGCGCCGTTATGTAAAGCAGTAGCGTAGATATCATCAATACAATCATTACTTATCTTAGACGACAGGCTGCGTTTAAGTTTCCATGTTTCATTCAATAGTTTACCGAACAATTTAAATTCCGGCTTTGCAGACGTAACGATGCTATACGCTTCATCCACCAGCTTATCCATCTTCTGCAGTTCTTTAACATTTTTACCGGTATTCTTAATCTGTTCCTGCGCGATATCCGTTGCATTACGCGAGATACCCGTGAAGAACAGCATAAGCTTACCTTCAAACTCAGCAATATTATTCTTTGTCATAAGCACAGGGGTAACCACGATCTCGCCGTTATGCAAAAACTGTATCTTATTAAACCCTCCCTGTGCAGCAAATACCTGGTCCTGTGAACCAACGTTTTCCTTCATTAGATCCTGTTCAATATGAATTGCAAGTTTGTATAGCTGGCTTTTGGATATAACCTTACCTTCGAGCGCATACATCGCTTTTAATAATCCAACGGTAAACGCAGAACTTGACCCCATCCCTGACCTCGCGGGTATATCTCCGTCGTGGTGGATAGAAACACCTTTTTTGTACTTTAGGTACTGCAGGATAGCTTTTACTGACGGATGCTTTATCTCAGCGATAGTTTTAGGGAGTTCTATCTGAGAATACACTATCCGGTGTTTATGCTCAAAAAACGGCGGTAATTCGCGTACTACGAGATAACAATATTTGTCAATAGTTGTCCCCAGCACTTTCCCATCGTGTTTTAAGTACCACGAAGGATAGTCTGTCCCACCACCAAAAAACGATATCCTATGCGGCGTACGCGTAATAATCATAAGTTGTTGATTTTACCAAATTTCAGGACAGATTGCATTTTATTTTTTATTAAAACATATATTTTCTCAGCTTCTTCCACACGGAAGATAACTGAGAGTAACCCAAACACCGCTACACCTGGGATTACCGCACCGCAGATGATCAGCAGCCTGGTCAGTATGAACCTGTTGGTAACCAGGACACTGATGTATTCATACGCGATAAAGACTGTTATCCCGGAAATTATTCCCAGCATTGCAGTATTGAATAACGACCGTATGATTGCCAACCCGTGAAGGTTATGTATACGTTTCTTTAGATAAACAAAATAAAGTACCGCCGATAACAAGCAGGTTATTGATGAAGCTAATGCAATCCCTGCTGCCGGAGGGCTTATTAATTTCATAAATACCAAATTAAGTACTGCGTTCAGTATTACCGTTATCACACTAATCTTGAATATACTCTTCATATCCTGGAATACAAACATCAACCGTATCATTACTACCAGCGCATAATTAGAAAACAGTTGTAACGCATAAAACACAAATATTCTTGCTGTTATACTAGTCGCTTGCTCATCAAAGACACCCCGTTGAAACAATACCTGGATTATGGGTTTTGCGAGTATCATCAAAATAATTGCCATAGGAATAAAGATAAAACCTGTCATCTTGATAGAGGT